>DASVCP010000254.1:0-2091 GCA_036381555.1 Gammaproteobacteria bacterium | reverse complement strand
CCAGTAGATGCCATGGTATTCCTCATCCCAGAAATATGTCACCAGATAATCGAATGCAATATCGGCAATATTACGATACCTTTCACTCCCTTCGTAACGGGCAAACTCGCTGAAGAACCAGAGTATCCGCGCGTTCAATATGCCGCCTTTGTTTGCCCGGGGTCTGGTAACGCCATGCACATCGACTTCACCGGAAAACCCGCCGTTAGCGGTATCAAGCGCGCTTTCCGCCCACCATTCGGCGATGGACAGCAATTCGATCTCAAATTCCCTTATCAAGGAAGCTTGGACTTCCTTAGACGCCGTCACACAACTCATAGAATATCTTTTTGCAGCAACTCAAGATTGCAGTCGATCATCTTCTTGCGGACGGCCACTGATGCCGACGATCTCAATCCGTCTGCCGGCGTGTTTAAGACATAATCCGACAAACGACCGAGGGTTGAGGTAGCAACATGGAGCCGGGTATCCGAAGAAGCATAGTAGATAAAGACTTCTTCCCGCTCGTTAACTACCCAGCCATTGGAAAACAGCACATTGGAAACGTCACCGACACGTTCTTTGCCCACCGGCGCCATGAAGTGACCGGCCGGCTTGTGAGTAACCACCCAAGGCCTGTGCAAATCCGTCATAAACATGTACAAAACGTAACGCAAACCCGCGGCGGTATTGCGTACGCCATGCGCCAGATGCAGCCAGCCACGCTCGGTTCGAAGCGGCGGAGGGCCCTGCCCGTTTTTGACTTCCTGGACAGTGTGGTAATGACGATCATCAACAATAATTTCTTCCGCCATCACGGCGCCCTCAATCTTGTCGGACAGCCCCCAGCCGATTCCTCCACCGCTGCCAACAGCGATGAAGCCGTCCTGCGGCCGGGTATAAAAACCGTATTTCCCGTCGATAAACTCAGGATGCAAAACAACGTTACGCTGTTGCCCGGAATAAGTCACCAAATCCGGCAAGCGTTCCCAGGTTTTCAAATCCTTCGTTCGGGCGATACCGCACTGCGCTTCCGCCGCCGATAGGTCATCGGGCCGCGATTCGTCTTTTCGCTCTGTACAAAACAGCCCGTAGATATATCCGTCCTGATGCACGGTCAACCGCATGTCGTACACATTGATGTCGGGCCTTCCAGTTTCCGGCATTTCAATGGGGTAGTTCCAAAATCTGAAATTGTCGACGCCATTCGGACTTTCCGCCACGGCGAAAAATGATTTTCGATCCACACCTTCGACCCGGACCACCAGGCAATATTTACCGTCAAACAATATGGCGCCGGCATTGAAAGTGGCGTTGACTCCCTGGCGCTCCATTAAATAGGGGTTGGTGGTCTCATTCAGGTCGTAACGCCAGAAAACGGGCGTATGTGCGGACGTCAGCACAGGGCGGGCCCAGCGGCGATATATTCCGTTTCCGTTTGCACAGGGTTCGTTCTTCTTGGTTATCAGATTTTCATAGTCACCGAAAAGTCCTTTAACGCTTGTTTTAAAACCGCTCATTATGCAAGAGCTCCTTGAGATAAATGAGTTGGATCATTAATACTTCCTCCACATTCAGCAAAATTCTATCACAGGCCTGCCGCATAACTCCGGCATCGCCTCTTCCGCTCCATACTCCCGCATGTGATTTAACCCGGTAAAAAGAAGCGCCACACACAGTAATCTCTATGGGGAGCGCATTGCGAGGATTAACCTGATGTCCGAAACCACGACACCGAAGGCGGAGGTTTCAATGTTCCACAAGCCATTGGCAAGCACCGATACCGCTCAATGCACTGCCGCTGCCGATGGGGGCAGGGGAGATATTGTACGGCAACGACTGGCGTTGAATCCTGCACACCGCAACTGCACCGGTACCGACACCTACCGTCTCAAATGTAACCGGTTACATCAAGTTTTGCAAGACATTTTCGATTTTCCATATTTATCAATCCCCACCACGGCAGGGCTCCTCTCAAACCCCGGGGCTGTAGTATTAAAGGTCACTTTATAGTATTTTCGTGCTGTCCTGGGCCTTATATCAGGACCAGTGCCGCCAATGATTCACACCATACATAGGTTATCCAATGTCGAGCATTAGAGAAGTCGCACG
>DASVCP010000253.1:0-5559 GCA_036381555.1 Gammaproteobacteria bacterium | reverse complement strand
CATATCCTGTGTGGTCATGCTGTTCATTGTTTTGCCGTTCGTGTTCGGGCCGCTGCGTTCGGTCAGCGCCGGGCAACTGCTGGTTGTGGGTATTCTGTTGGGATTGGGGTTCTATATCCTGATGCAAATCGCATCGCAGATTGGGCAGCTTTACGGGATACCTCCGTTTATAAGCGCCACATTTCCTGTATTATGCTTTACAATCATGGGAATTCTGGGGTTGGCAAAAGTAAGATGAACGGCGTCATTCATTCATTGGCACGGTTTTTTTTGGGTGTGAGCTTCCGCGTCTGGGCCTTGTTGGGGGTGATTCTAAGCGTCGTTGTCATGGCCCTTGTGCTCTATTTCGAGCATGGCATGGGCATGAAACCTTGTCCGCTTTGCGTGCTGCAGCGCATGGGTCTTATTGCTGCCGGCATCGTCGCTTTATTGGCCATGATTCATAATCCTTCATTCTGGGGCAGGCGTCTCTACACGCTGATCGCCATGGTCCCTACCGTGGCGGGCATCGGGGTGGCGGGAAGACACGTCTGGCTGCAGAATCTGCCCAAGGACCGCGTGCCGGAATGCGGGCCGGGTTATGATTTTATTATGGAAACGTTTCCTGTTCTGGATGCTATGAAGATTATTTTTAACGGCTCGGGGGAATGCGCCGAGACGAACTGGCAGCTTTTGGGTTTGTCGATGCCGGGATGGGCGCTGGTGGTTTTTGCCGGAATGTTGCTGGCGCAGCTTTATTTGCTAATCGCCGGTCCGGCAGTCGGTTCGAAAGCGTAAAAACCGGATTCAAGATTTCTTTTTGCCGTTGACGCCGGAATTTTCAGGCGGCTCTGAGGTTTTACGCTTCTCCAATAGCTGCTGCATATACTCATAAGGAAAAACAGACGTGCCATGATTTTCGGGCGTGCGTCTGTGCAGTTCGCTTAAGTCGTTTTTTTCGATCAGTTTTTCCAGGTATTGAATATTGCCTTCAAGCTTTTCAATGTAATAATTGGGGCCGTTAAAAAATGCGTCGGCATACTTGAATACGCTTTTAAAATCATTCTCCAGCCGTTTGCGCACATAATGACGGTAGAAGTCCGGAGTGTTGAAAAGCAGTGCTTCGGGAGACGCATAACTCGGCAGGCCGGAGACCGGCGTTTCGTTGTTGGCGGTGGCCAGTACAAACTCCGGGAACAACCGGTCGCGGCACTTTTCAAGGTAACAGCGATCCGCCATTTGGGTAATGAGGTCCGCGGTGGCGACCATATCGCCGACCAGCCGGTCCACCGGATTCTCGGTGACGATATCACCCGGAGGTTTCTCATAACCGGTCAAATGAACAATAATTTTGGCCCGCTCGGCCGTGTCCGCCAGGCCTATCAAAGGCAGGTGAGACTGCATAAATTCGGCGCCGCGCGATACGTGAGTAAGAGTGTACTCGGCGCCGTTTTTGGCGGTGTGATCATCGCTTCGGCGAATGTAGCCCACGTCATGATAAAGAGCGGTGATGATCCCCAGCAGCATTTCTTTTTCACTGAGGGTGCCGTGGATTTTTTGATAACCTTTCAGCAGCCGCGCCGTGGTTAAAGTGATGTCCAGGCTATGCTGGAGGTCGTGGTAGAGCGTATCGCACGCCAGGTATCCGGGGAGGCGTCCCTGATAAACCTGCGCGAACAAAGTAAACGCGGCTTCCAACGGGCTCGTATTTACACCCGAAAACGCCCCCGTCATGATCGCCAGCACTTCGCGTTTGACCGCTTCCGGATCGCTGACGCAAACAGAACCGGTCACATCCATATCATTGGGATGTGCAACGTGCAGAGGTTCGGTTTTGTCTATGATTGATGACACAAAAGTAATCCACTTGGCCCAATATACTCCTCGCTTCATCACGAAATTTTTGTGAATTGCATCAAAGTATTTATAGTCGGCAAGAGAGCGGGAGGCACGTGGTCTTACTTCAGTTGTTCAACATATTCCGGGATTTTGCTGGCGTCCAGGATGGTGTCCCAGCTTTCCGCGCCGCTGCCCTTGATTCTTTTTTCCCATTCGCTTAACCGCTTGCGATAGATCTCAGGATTCGTGCTGTCCTGCCCAAGCTTGATAACGTTCAAAGCGGCGATATGCATTGCTGAGAACTCCGTTTCGCGGAACTTCCGTTTCAGTCCCGGTTGCAGCTCCTCTTTCATGTCGCTGAAAATAACCATGGCCTGATTGCCGGAGCCGGTGTTCCTGAGATAGTCCGCACACAGCATCATGGCGCCGCTGATATCCGTATACCTTGAGCGGGTTTGGTCCTTGGCGAACTCGTCCAGATTGGTTGCGAAAGCCAGTTTCTGATCGTTGGCCTTGGACGGAATGTAGTCCAGGTTGAGTTTGAATTTCAGATTCTCTTCTTCATAGCTGTTGCTGTCGATGGTGATGAAAAACAAACTGTCACCCGGTTCGAGATTGGGGATGAGGCCGGCCTTGATGATCCGGGCCACGTCCTGTTTCTGGTCGGCATAAGTGCCCGAGATATCGGCCAGCGCACAGATCGCCGTTTCGTACCGCTTGTTATCGGAGCATCCGGCGAGGATCAGCGCAATGCATGCAATATATAGCGTTCTTTTCATTATTAAACCCCTGCAATTGTTTTCGATTCCGTTTAACTGGCTCTGGCTTTGCCGCCGCCGCGAATCATATTGTTGATTTGCACCGGGATGATGATGTAAGCATCGTAAAGGTGGATTACGATCTTGATCAGATACTCGATCAGGTGCCCAAGGATCTTGCAGAGATAACCAAAAAACGTGACCAGCATGATCAGCAACTTGTAGAAAATATGCTGGCTGGTTTCGATCAACAGCTCCAGCGGCATAGCGACCATTGCCAAAACCCACGGCAGCAAGAATCCCAGAGTTGCCTGGCCGATTACTGTAAATTGCGAACCTCCGCCTTCCGCGCTGGTTGCATTGGCGCCGGCCAGAGCCTGATTGACGCTTGATCTGGCTTCGGCGAGTACTTCTCTCAATATGCCCAAAGAGGCTTCAGCCAGAGCGAACAGAAACAGAAATATGAGGGAAGCGTACATGATGATCCGGCGATGCCCGCGGGTCATCAGGGCTATCTGGGGAATGATATTGGTGAAACCCAGGGCTTCCATCAGGAAGATGCCGCACATCACCTCCAGGCAGATAATCACCATGGCGGAAAACTCCGATACCGGCATGCCCAACACCCGGCTGCCGGCTGGAACCAGTTCCGACATCGGCAGCGCAATCAGATTGAAATTGACAAAAGCGCCGAATACCGCAATGACGATGATGATGACGGAAAAGATGAACAGTTTATTGGCCCGGGACGAAAGCATGTCAATCGAGTCCTCATCGCCTTTGCGAACCTTTTCAAACTGCTGCATGTACTTGTCGATGCGTTTCGAGGTTTCAAGCACCAGGGAAACCTTGTCGCCCATATCCTTGAGCAATTTATGCACGTTTTTCCACACGGGAGCCATGCCGGACAGAATTTTATGTCGTTTGGAGGTGGTATTCCGGAGTTCGGCCAGAGCGTGCTTTTCGCCTTCAACGGCCGACTTGTGTATTTCGCTGAGCATTTTCTCGATTACCCGGTCTCCCGAGGATCCCTGCAGCTTGGCGATTGAGGCAACGGCGTCGTTCCAGCCGGGGGCTTTGGGAGTTGCCTGCCCGCATTCCTTGAAATCGCCCTCGATTTTGCTGATGCTGTCGTCCAGGCGGCGTTGCAGTGCCGGAAAGTCGGCCAAATGTTTGCCATAGCTGGATTCGACGCGGATGAACTCTTCGTGAAGCTTTTGTTCGGCATCGGCGATGCCGGATTCCAGCAGCACCTTGCGGTCGCGGGCCCGCATTTTATCCGCCAGTTGCTTGGCCCACTCGCCTACTTTTTTCAGCCCCCCCGAAGTGCCGTCAGACAGGCTTTCAAAGGCTTTATGAATCGGTGTGCGAGCCAGCGCCAGAAAAAGCATGCTGACCACAATGGCTACAACGATCGATACCCCGGGCATTTCGGGCCAGATGTACAAGGCTTCCATCATTAGTCTCCTGACGAGTTATTATGGCTAATCTACTTATACGGCAATTTAAATTAATTATTTACTGTAAAGTCGCGTTTTTTTTCCAAAAAGCGGTGACAGGCGGCTGTAGGCGCTGAGATGCTCGGTGCATGCTACGCGGTTATACCTTACGTGATTCCCCACAAAAACCCTATTCGATCTTTACGGATTTCTATTGAACGACTGCTGTATCTTTTAAACCGAATCTACCTTGTTGTACGCGATATTACTGTGACGGGGTGCAGATTATTATCAGGGTTACCACGGGGAAGTGCGGTATGGCCTATGCCGGCTGAAGGAGGTAACTTATTGAAATTTAATGCATTTTATGGTCGATGCGCTGACTTTAAAGGGGTTTGATCAGAATGGTTTTGGTTTTTGAAAGCTGTTCGTGCCAGCCCAGGCCTTTACGATTGAAGACGCAGGCAAGATTGGCCAATCCCAGGCAAGCGCATAGCAGGCGTATCAGGGTCTGCTTCCAGGTGATGGCGCCGCCCGTTTCGCTAACCACACGGATTTTCCAGGCGCTCATGCCTAACGTTTGACCGCCGTGAGTCCAGAACCATCCATAGAACAAAAATATCCAGCCGCATAAATACAACAGGAATATGAAGTTCTTAATTTCACCGGCCATGCTGCCGTCGCGTATCGGTCCGCCGTTCAGCAGCACGGGGGGAATCGATACGGCCATCATCAGTGCAATGATCAGAAATGCGTCGTAAAGCATCGCCGCCAGGCGCCTGACCAGAGGGGCGGGGGGACAGTCAATGTTATTTGGTTTGCCCATTCGCGCTATGCAGTCAGGAACGAAGGCCGATGTTCGTGGAAGTTAATTCGCAAGGTTTAACCATGTTCGGATGCCTGGGTAAACAGGTGCGATAAAAAGCGTTGGCAGATGAAAACGGCAATCTGGTGTTCATCATTGAGATCCAGCAAGGTGATGTGCTCCGGGAGGATCAGGGGCGAATCGCTGGCCACGGCAACGATATTTTCGTCCCGGGGAAACAGCAAAGGCCGGTTTAGCGCCGGCCGATGCAGCTCGATTTTCGGAAAATGGCCGTGCTTGAATCCTTCAACCAGAATCAGATCCAGCGTTGCGTGCTCCAGGTGAGCAATATGCTCTTCCAGGCGGGGTTCGTGCTCGTATTCACGTTCCACCATCAATGCCCAGCGCTGACTGGAGGTTACCAGCATTTGCTGGGCGCCGGCTTTGCGTAACTCGAAGCTGTCCTTGCCGGGTTTATCAATATCGAAATGCTG
Source organism: Gammaproteobacteria bacterium (assembly GCA_036381555.1). GTDB lineage: Bacteria > Pseudomonadota > Gammaproteobacteria > HTCC5015 > HTCC5015 > DASVCP01. The sequence goes on along the minus strand of DASVCP010000253.1, from coordinate 245 downwards.
ATGAGTATGCTTGATCATTCCGACACAGATGCCCCGTTCACATAGCAGAGGGAGTAATTTAAGCAGCAAAGTTGTCTTACCCGTGCCGCCGGGAGCGGCGAATCCCAGCACGGGAGGGATGTGAGAGGTGTTCATTTGGGCCGGCGTGTTGAGTTCACGGAAGCCGGCATTCTATCGGCAACCGGCATACATGGCTACATGGAGGAGGTGGTGCCTGTCGAAATCAGGTTGGGACCGTCGAATTT
>DASVCP010000252.1:0-12528 GCA_036381555.1 Gammaproteobacteria bacterium | reverse complement strand
AGCGTCTGGGGCAACGGTTATCAGTTGAACGTCACCGTCACCAACGACGGTCCCGGTTCGATCAGCGGCTGGACCGTAACGTTGAATTTCAGCGAGCCGGCCAACGTCACCAGTAGTTGGAACGTCACCTCGTCAGGCGCTAGCACCACGACGCCGTCGTTCACCAACTGCTGCGGTTGGAACGGCAACCTGGGGCAGGGCCAGAGCACCTCGTTCGGATTCCAGGGCACCCATGACGGCAGCTTTAACGTGCCGACCTGTTCCGGTAACGGTACGTCCAGCTCGACATCGAGCTCCAGCTCTTCGTCGAGCTCCAGTTCGTCTTCCAGCAGTTCGTCCAGCTCCAGCAGCTCATCGTCCAGCTCCAGCTCCAGCAGCAGCTCAAGCTCATCTTCATCGAGCAGCAGCAGTGGCGGCAACACGATCGTGGTCCGCGCCCGCGGCGTTAACGGCCAGGAATCGCTTACCCTGCAGGTCGGCGGCAGCAACGTCCAGACCTGGACCGTGACCACCAGCATGCAGGACTACTCGGCCTCGACCGTCCAGAACGGTGAAATCCGGCTTGCCTTCACCAATGATGACGGCACCAACCGTGACGTGCAGGTCGATTACATCCAGGTCGGCGGTGAGACCCGCCAGGCCGAGAACCAGAGCATCAACACCGCCCTGTACGCCAACGGCAGCTGCGGCGGCGGCTCCAACAGCGAGTGGATGCACTGCAACGGCTATATCAGTTTCGGCAATGTGTCCGGCACGTCCTCCTCGTCGAGCAGCTCGTCCTCAAGCTCGTCCAGCAGCAGCTCCTCAAGCAGCAGTTCCAGCGGTAATCCCCCGCCTGCCGGATTTTTCGTGGGTAACATCACGACCAACGGTCAGGTCAGATCCGACTTTAACCAGTACTGGGATCAGATCACGCCGGAAAACGAAGGCAAGTGGGGCTCCGTGGAAGGCAACCGCGATCAGTACAACTGGGGCCCGCTGGATGCCATTTACAGCCATGCACGCACCAGCGGCATTCCGGTAAAAGCCCACACACTGGTGTGGGGCAGTCAGCGGCCCGGCTGGATCGACGGCCTGAGCGCCGCAGATCAACGGGCTGAAATCGAGGAGTGGATCAGCGATTACTGTGATCGCTACCCCGATACCGCAATGATAGACGTGGTGAATGAAGCGCTGTCGTCGCATGCGCCGGCCAATTATGCGCAAAATGCATTCGGCAGCGATTGGATAGAAGAGTCCTTCCGCCTGGCCAGACAGTATTGCCCGAACGCTATACTCATTTATAACGACTATAACTTCCTGACCTGGGATACCGACGCGATTATGAATTTAATCCGCCCGGCAGTGAATGCGGGCGTGGTCGATGCCGTGGGTGTGCAGGCGCACAGCCTGTACTCCCCGAGAATCTGGACGGCCCAGGAAATCCAGGACAAGCTCGACCTGGTTTCCACTCTGGGTGTGCCGATTTACGTCTCGGAATACGATATCGAAGCGACCAACGACCAAACCCAGTTGGAATACATGCAAATGCATTTCCCGGTTTTCTACAACCACCCCAACGTCGCGGGCATCACATTGTGGGGCTACGTGGTCGGCTCCACCTGGCGTGAAGGCACCGGGTTGATCCAGCCCAATGGTACGCCGCGCCCGGCCATGACCTGGTTGATGAACTATCTGGGAAGATAAGCTTTTATTCCGAGCGAGGCGGAAATGAGTGAAGTTCCGCTCAAGGGAGTAAAAACTGAATAACCAACAATAAAGTTGAAACGAAATGCCCCGGGGCGGAAGACTGCCCCGGGGTTTTTTTTGGCCTTCTTTATGAGAAAAAAGCCAGGCCGGAAGGATAACAACACGCTTAACAAGGCCGCGGAAATGGCCCGGAAATACCTCGCGGCCGGTGGCGAGGAAGATCTGCGCCGAAAACGCGACCACTTGCACCAGCGTGTGTTGCAGGTCATCCCCGACCTGGCCCTGAACTGCCATCCGGTTGAACGGCTGCCAAAACACGTTGCATGTTTCCTTTCCGGGTGTCAGTGGGCGTGACCTGTTACGGCAGGCCGACGCCGACGTATCGGCATCCGTCGGATCCGCCTGTCATTCGGATTACGCTGATGTCAGCGGGGTACTGGCTGCAATGGGGTTGGACCGGCGAGGGCGCGTGGAGCGGTGCGTCTTTCCGTAGGCAGGATGACATCCACACAAGACATCGAACGCGCTGCGGATGCTTTGATCACCGCCTGGAGACTGCTGACGCTTCCTTGAATCGTTGCTCGCCGATTTCTGTTCAGTGCGGCTTTCATCTCAGGCCAAAGTAAGTATGCTGTGGAAGCGTCGAATATCAGCCTCATCAAGAGCATTAAAAATAGTTTTTAAATAACTGATATTAAATAAGAAAGTGGTGCCTTGATATTAATTTTAAATGTCCGATATTTGTGAGTATCGGCCTATTGATATTGCGGAGAAACACGCCTAGAATGACCATAAATTTCACTCACCGGGTCCGGTCCCGCTCGCTATGAGTCCCAAACATCCGCCACCAGCGCCGATCATTGACAACCTCGAACACCTGGACAACCCGTTCCGGCAAAAACAGTTTTCCGCGCAGGCGATTCTAGACGGCAACGCGCCGGCCGGCACCGACGTCGATCTGGAACATGCACTCAAGTTTCTCTACAGCTATAACGGCAGCTCGGCGACGTTCAACGCCTACCGCCGTGAAATCGAGCGGCTGCTGCAATGGGCCTGGCGCATCGAGTGTGTGTCAATATTGACCTTGAAACGCGAGCATATCGAGGAATTCATGCGCTTTTGCATCGATCCGCCACCGGACTGGATCGGCATCAAAACCGTCGCGCGTTTTATCGACAAGGACGGCTTGCGGCTGCCCAACAAGGAATGGCGACCGTTCACGGTCTCGGTGCCGAAAACCGCGTTTCGGGCGGGATTCAAAGCGGATAAGAAACAATATCGATTTCCGCAAACGTCGGTAAGAGCCGCCTTCACCGCGCTATCGTCATTTTACGACTACCTTTTACAGGAAGAACTGGTGAATGCGAACCCGGTCGCGCTGATTCGCCAGAAAAGCAAATTTATCCAAAAAGACCAGCAACAAGCCGTTGTCCGGAGAATCAGTAACACTCAGTGGGATTATGTACTGGATACGGCTGAAAAGATGGCCCACGAGGCGCCGGAGCCATACGAACGGGCGCTGTTCATTATGAATTGCCTGTTCGCCATGTACCTGCGCATTTCCGAGCTGGTCGCCGACGAGCGATCGACGCCGGTGATGGGCGACTTCCGCAAGGACAGCGACGGCAACTGGTGGTTTCATGTCATCGGCAAGGGCAACAAGAACAGAACCGTGACAGTCTGTGACGAGATGCTGGACGCGTTGAAACGCTACCGCAAGTGGCAGGGTCTGTCCCCCCTGCCCCTGCCAAACGAGCAAATGCCGTTGATTGCCAAGAACCGGGGCAAAGGTCCGGTAACCAGCACCCGGCATATCCGCAGGATTGTGCAGGACTGTTTCGATCGTGCTTACGAACGAATGAAAGCCGACGGCATGGAAGACGATGCCGCGGAATTGAGGGCCGCGACGGTCCACTGGCTGCGCCATACCGGCATTTCGGAAGACGTGAAAATCCGCCCTCGCGAACACGTGCGCGACGACGCCGGCCATGCCAGCATGGCGACCACGGATCGTTACATCGAAAGCGACCGGCGGGAGCGGCATGCGTCGGGGAGGCGAAAAGCGATAAAGGACTTATAGCTCTTGTGAATTCAGCCCCTCTTCTTTTCCCCGTATATCCAAGGCTTTTTAACCCGTGTTTATCTGTTCACGTGCAGTATGGAGCATGTGAATTGTAATCTTACGCACTTCGGCCTTGCTCATTTCAATATGGCTCCTCAGCAACATCTGGGCATGATCGGCTTTGCGCTTCTTGATTGCCTTGAGAATATTGGCATGTTCTTCATAAGTGTTTTCGATCCGAAGCTTTCGGGTAAAGTCGAGGCGGCGGATGATACGTATGCGTTCAGTCACTTCGTGATGAACCCGCGTGATTTCGGGATTGCCGGCGGCGGCAACCAGTTGCTCATGAAAATGTTCATCCAGGCGAGCAAGTTTCTGCCAGTCGGTAAGACGCCGGGATTTTGGTACTACCCATATCTCCCATAGGTCCTCAAGAGGCGGCGAAGCTTCCATTTCACAAAGTACCTTGATCGCACCTTCTTCCAGCAAAGTGCGTAGATCATATAGATTTTCAAACTTCTGAAAATCAAACGGCTGCACACTCCAGCCGCTACGGCTGTGAACCAACAGATAACCTTCCCGTTCCAGGCGAAACAAAGCTTCTCGCACAGGCGTGCGCGAGACCTTCAGCCGGCCGGCAACCTCCGCTTCGGTGAATCGACTTCCTGGCAGCAAATTAAAATTAAAGATGTCTTCCTTGATTTGTCGATAGACAGTTTCGGCCAGGTTTTTTTTAGGCGCGTCGCTCATCTCGGTATCCTGTTGTTATTCGGTTTTGCCCGACTGGTTTACCCTTTTCTCAGACGTAAGCGTCGCCCTTCAAAGACTCGGCATGACCTGGAATCATGCGTTAAGGAAGGGCGCAACATCGGTTCAGAGATACTAGCCGAGTCCCTGGGCTATAGCAATATCATGCATTATGCGCGCCCTTCGATATGAAGCCTGCTTCACACCAATAAGAGCTGTTTAATTTATTATCTCACTTGGTATTGAAAGCCGATTTTAAAACCAGACTGGTCGATATCGCTGTCATCGAAATAAATCAGGTTAATCTTTGCGTTATGGCCTTTGATAATATAATTCAGTCCAACATCAACTCGGTCTGTATCGATGAGGTTCAGGTCGGATTCGCCTTCTTGAAAACGAACCATGGGCTGCCATCGGCCGATGGCCCCGGAAGCTCCAGGAAGCAAGTAGCTTAGCAGCACAAAATGGCCGTCGCCGTCTCCGGCCGGGCCATAATCATAATCGTAATGCGCCGCCTCCAACGTGGCGACTCCGCCACCCGGCAGGGCTTTTTCAACAAGCAAGTCAACATTGAGTTCGCTGTAATCACCGACTATGTTGCCCGGCAGCAGGGCATCAGACTGGCTTTTGGCGACCAAGCCCACGGCAAAAACATCTTTTGCCCCATAATAGGTGCTGGCGTTGTAAAAGCCGGTTTCTCTGTCCCAAAAGTTATAGACCAGTCGGCCCTGAATAATGGGACTTTCGTTGCCGCTGGGCGAATCGCCCCAGCCTTCAAACAGGCCGACCTGATACTTAAGCCGGTCATCTGCCAAATATCCCCATGCGCCGATACCTTTGTCGCGGCCGGCAATAACGCCAGGTCCGCCGTTTGCAACTTTGGGAAAATCCCAGGCATTGATGTTATAGGGGCCGCTCAAACCAGACCGGCTTTGCGGCGGATGAAACAATCCTGCCCACATATTGAAACTTTTCGAGAGAGAAAGCCTTGCAATGCCATCGATGATTTTTACATTACCGTTACTGTCCACGTCGGTGGTGAAAGCAACACCTATCATTGGATCCAATTGACCCGATAAGTAGAGCCGGAAGTTATTGAGGTTGGAATCGAAGGAACGATCTTCACCATTGGGCGCCGCATCTTCAATACTGGAGATCTCGGTTCGAACGCCAATGCCGATATCCAGGAATTTATCTTCTCCAAGCTGGATCGCGCCGCCTGCCAACACAGGTTCTATTATCAGAGTTGTTATTGCGAGGGCACTGAATAACGCGCTACACGTCGATAATTTTTGTTTAGCCATAAATATTTCCTATTTTTGTCAAAGAAAATTTTCAGACCTGTTTAATGACGTTATTGATCATCAAATGGCTGAACCAATGGTGTGTATGTGTCTGTCAAGCGGTTGCGCAGCATGTCCACTTTCGGAATCATTGACTTCTGTCTTGCCAGTGCCAGATTCATGAATCCCGGGATGACCGCACCATGCCGCCGAACCGGCGGCGACACCACATCCAAATCCCAAGATGGGAAACCGGTAGGGCTGATAACAAACGATCCTCCCGGATAAGGAGCGTCGCTGCGATTGGCGCAGATCACGAATAACCGGTTGTCTTCGGCCTTGGGTACTGCCAGCAGCTTCCTGTCCTGGGGTTGACGCCAGGCACTCGGCCAGGCAACGACATCCGCTCCTAGCAAGGCGAGAATGCGGGTGGATTCCGGAAACATGCCGTCATAACCCAGCACTACGCCCAAACGCCCGTAAGGAGTTTCAAAAATCTCAAAATTCTCGCCGGCCTGGCAAAAGCTGCGCAGTTCCGGTTCGAGATGCAGTTGACGCTGACGCCCTATTACTTGACCATCGGCACCAATGACGATGGCACAGGGGTCCAGGCCGCCGGCGTTGAGTTCAATCACAGGCAACACGATGACGCTGGCGTATTTCCTGGCGATACTCGATAGTGTGTCAACCAGCGAGCCAACTTGCTGTGCTCCGGCATGGGCCTCCGCTTCGCTGGGCAACCAGAAGTCCAGTCCAAAATGTTGAGGGAGTACGATGAGCTTCACGCCTAGACGGGCGGTATGTTCCACAATGGCGATAGCGGCTTCCAAGCTGCCGAACTCGCCGTTTGCATGAGCCTGAACGGCAGCTGCCTTGGCGGTCGCCTGTTCGGGCACCAATGGCCGTTTCAGCAGTTGCGCGAGCGGAGTTTCATTAAATTCCCGAATCAATAAGCCATACGTTTCCGGCCGGCGGTCACGAAAGCGGTCGCCATTTTGGAACCAGCGCTTATCGCTGGCAGCCTCCGGGTCAATCTCGGCACTGACAACGCCGTGTGTGTCGACCGGTACATAGCCGCGCACTTCGCCGCTGGGAGCAACGATCATACTGCCTCCGGGATAATAGATGCTGCGCTCCACCCCGGCTTTGGTAGCGGCCACGATCCAAAAACCGTTTTCATAGGCGCGGGCAGGCACCCAAAGATCAGCCTGATCCATGGCGAAAAAGTTCGCCATGTCGACAATGACTTCTGCACCCTGCAACGCCAGGCAACGGGCGATTTCGGGAATGCGGCCGTCAAAGCAGATCAGCAACCCGATACGTCCCAGTTCGGTATCCACCACCGGACAACCGTTGACCCCGAACTCGAACCAATTCTGGTCATGGGTGGCGAGAAACTGCTTGTGGTAATGCAGGATCAGGTCGCCTTTAGGGTCCAGCAACAAACCGCTATTGAAGATTTTGCCGGAAGCTTCATCCAGCTCGGTAAAGCCGCTGGCGATAAAAATGTTGTGTTGACGGCAAAGATCCGCCATGGCCTGCACAAAGCGACCATTGAGAGGTTCGGCGATATCGCGACAATGGTCCTTCGAGTCGAACAGGTAACCTGAATTCATGCACTCAGGAAACACCACCAGGCGGGCTCCCTGGCGCACGGCCTCCCGGGTATTGCTTTGAAGTAAGGCAATGTTTGCCTCGATATCCCCCAGCCGTGCCAGAGTTTGCACTACTGCGGCGCGAAAAGTCCGCTTACTCATAACCACTTATCCTTTTTGCTGATGTTAGGATTGCAACATCCTCAATCGTGAATCGAGGGTGCGTGAATCCGTAAATTGAAAAAACGTTGCCTTCATTCAAAGTCAGACAATTTAAGTATTTTGGTACGCACATCTATTTTTTCTTTCAGGACACCTTCTTTATAAAAGACGTCAACGAAAGCCTGATAGGAGTTCATATCGGTTTCATTGAGTTCCTTAAACGCGCGCAGATAAGGTTTCTCGATAATATTTATCTGATCAGGTTTGATGGCGGTGTATTTCGGCAGAACCGCACGATACTTATCGAAGTTTTCATTCGCCAGACGGGTGGCTTCGTCCAGCACTTCCACCACTTTACGCGCAACCTCGGGGCGTTCTTTGATGAAACGGGTGGTCAGGAGGGAAACTCCCGAATAGAAGGGGTCGGCAATGGTCTGTCCAACCGGGTTAATCATAGCCCGCTCCACGTCTCCCGAAGCCGCGGCGATTGAACCGACAGGTTCCAATGAAAGGGTGGCATCCACGCTGCCGGCGGCCACCGACGGCACCTGCATGGCCACCGAAATGGCGGTGACACGCGTATCCTTGTCCGGATCCAAACCGCTTTGGCGGACGAGATGGCGTGTGATGGTTTCCCACTGTATTCCAGGTACTGTACCTATCGTCTTGCCTTTCAAGTCCTTAAAAGATTTGATTTCCGAACCTTTCTTGACGATCAGGCCGTCGTTAATCAACCCCAGTTCGATACTTCCGCCTTGCAAACCGAACACTTTGAAGGTGCCGGGAAAGCGCGCTTCCGCCAGCATTGCAATCCCCGCGGCGGCGCCGGGAGGGCCGAAATCCGCCTGACCGGAAACCAGTGAATCGATAATCTGGTTGGGATTGCCGAACTTCACGGACTTGATCTTGATGCCCGCCTTCTCAAACAGCCCCTCCTCCAAGGCAACATAATAGGCAGTGGTCTGCATGATGGGCAGCCAGGAAGCCGTGACCTCTTCCATTTTTATTTCTTTTTTCGGCGGCTCCTTTTTGCCTTCCGCGGCGATTGCAGGAAGTGCGATAGTCATGATCGATAGAAGCAGTGCTGCCAAGGTTTTCATTACAATATCTCCTGTTTAAGACTATCTTTAAGGGAACTAGCGCCCGGCCCAATGAACGATCCAACGTTCCAGCGCGAGGAAAATCAGATTGAGTCCATAGCCGAGTACTCCGGTAATGATGATGGAAGAGTACATATCCTCAAGATCGTAAACTTGTTGCGAATCGATGATGCGGTGGCCCATGCCGTCGACGGAACCGATAAACATTTCCGCCACGATGATTACCACCAGGCCGATGGAAATCGCCATGCGGATACCGACAAATGTCTGAGTCAGGCTTTCGTACAGCATGACGTCTCGTAGAACGCGTCCGCGCGATGCGCCCATGACTTTGGCGGCGAGAATGCGGGTCTTGCGCGCATTCATGACGCCATACGCCACGTTGAATACCAGCACCAGCCATGCTGCGAAAGCGGCCACCGAAATTTTGGAAGTGTCATCGATACCGAAAATCAATAAAAACAAGGGAAACATTGCCGTTACCGGTGTGGAACGGAAAAAGTCGATGACAAACTCAAAGGAACGATACAAGGACACATTGGAACCGAGCAGTATTCCCACCGGAATCCCCAACACACCCGCAATGCACAAAGCGCTGATGGTCAGTTTCAAAGTGGCTCCTGCATCCTTGAGCATGTCGCCATGAACAAGGTTTGAGAACATGGTGCCGAAGGTCTCCCACGGACCCGGCAATAGATTTTCACTGACCCAGTCGGCTTCGGCTGCCAGCCACCAAAGCAAAATCAAACTGATCGGGCCGATCATTGCCTGGCCTATGCTCCTTAATCGTTCGACTATTTGAGTTTTCATATAACTGCTTTGAGTTTTCATATAACTGCCTTGTGCAGGAACATCATTAGATGCGAGCAGGCCGAATGAACGTTGCAACAGCTCTTTCACCGGCGTACCTCCCGCTGGAAGATTTCCAGGCACTTAAGCTTGGTTTGTATAAACGTCTCGCTGGCAAGTGTGTTGATGTCGCGTGGGCGCGGCGCATCGAAGGTGATAACATCCGCCACTTTCGTGGGCCTTCGTGTCAACAGAAGTATCTCGTCAGCCAGAAATACGGCCTCCTCCAGATCATGTGAAACAATAACGGTTGTGAGCTTGGTGTTCTGAAATATCTCCTGCAGTTTGTCGCGGATGAACAGGGTCATCTCATAGTCCAGCGCCGAAAACGGTTCGTCGAGAAACAGCACTTCCGGTTCCGGCGCCAATGCCCGCATGATCGATACCAACTGCTGCTGACCGCCCGAGAGTTCGTATGGAAAGCGATTGAGGTCAAACCTGACGTCAAAAGATTCGATTAAAGAATCAGCACGCAGATCGCACTCGACCTGCGATTTGCCCATCAATTTCAATGGATATTTGATGTTATCGATGGCGCGCAGCCAGGGAAACAAGGCATCGCGATAGTTCTGGAATACATAGCCAATAACAGTGTCTTTGAGTGACTTGCCGTCGAACAGAATGTTGCCGCCATCCGGTTCTATCAGCCCGGCTATCATGTTGATGATGGTCGACTTGCCACAGCCGTTGGGTCCGAAGATACACGTGACTTTATTTTTGGGTATATCGAGTTCAAAGTCCTCGTATAAAGGTTTGCCTGAATACCATTTCGTCAGCTCACGAATAGTGATGTGGGTGCCAATCTTGCCCGGCCGGAAAGGCTTTTTTTTAAGGCCGGCTATGGAGCGGGTGTGAGTTGTCATAATGCTACTTGGCTATGAATCATCGTCAGTTGATATGTTGTTGGTCGATAGTGTCAGTATCGTCTTGAATACCATCTTGTATACCAAAAGCACCAGTGCAAACACTATGCCACTAAGGCTTTTCTTTTTAAATCAGCAAGTTAGTCAATTTGATAAGAGAACGACATGCACCATGAGGCACCATTGGGGCAATATCCGCACCATCGCGGTGCCACTCGAACCTTTGCTTCGACGTTGATACCACTTGTATCAACCCGTCAGAAATTTTGGTTTTTCGGCCTTGCCGCCGCGAGATAGTTACGCCAGCCACCAAAATGAGAGATATCCACGGCATTGGGTACAACATGCCCTTCGCAGAGAAACCCCTTCACACCGTCGCCATCCTCCAGCATGACTGTCCCTATCCCTAATGGCGGAGGAATGTCGGCGACGAAGCTACCGAAAGCGGCAGCGGTTAGCTCCCAGATTTCCACCTCAATCGACACACCTTCACCACCGTCAGCTACCCGCACCAAGCCTGGTTTGGGAGGTGTCGTGTCGCTCAGAAGGTAGAACCGGTAACAAGGCGCGGTGCGACATGTGCGAATCAATGTTGCTTTATGTGATATGAGCTGAGAGTTCAAAGGCTGGCCGCTTAGATGGGCTCCCACTACTGCCAGACGAATACCCGCGACAGGTGTACGCGCAGCTTTCGGCCGATACGGTGACAAATGTTCAGTAGTGCCCATAGGGAGCCGCAGCAACTGTTGATAGCGTGCGCCCAGCTCGCACAGGGTAGCGTCCTGACCGGATGGCGCTATCAGAGTAATGCCGAAAGGCAGGCCATCGGCACGAAAGCCGTTGGGTAGCGCCAACGCGCAGAGATCCAGCAGGTTGACGAAATTGGTGTAATAGCCAAGACGGCTATTAAGCTCGAGAGGCTCGGCAGCCACCTCGGCCAAACTGTAGATGCTGGGTGCCGTGGGTACCAGCATCAGATCTATCTGCTTCCAAATAGCCCTGCTCTGCGCTTGCAGTGCTTGCAGACGATACTGGTCGGAGAACAGATCGGCGGCGCTGTACGCGCGACCTTTGCCGATTATCTCACGGGTAATCGGCAGCAGGGCCGCCGCATGTTTATCATAGAATTCGCGGATGCCGGTATAACGTTCAGCCAACCAAGGCCCGTCATAAAGCAGTTGCGCTGCTTCACGGAAGGGGTGGAAGTCGATCTCGACTGCTTTGCCGCCCAACGCTTGCAGTTGCTCGATCGCCGCATTAAACAGCATCGAATTGTAATCGTCACCGTAGAATTCCAGGGCTGCTTGCTGGGGTACGCCGAAACGAAAACGATCCCCCAGTGAAGATGCGGCAATGACAGGTTCGCTCATCACCGATAACACGGCTTCTGCATCCTCCACAGTGAGAGCGAACACCGACACACAGTCCAGCGATCGGCAAGCCGGCACCAGCCCCTCGATGCTGACCCGCCCGCGGCTGGGCTTTAATCCAACGATATTATTAAAAGCCGCCGGCACCCGGCCCGAACCCGCCGTGTCTGTGCCCAGGGCAAAACTGACCAGCGCCGCGGAAACGGCAACCGCCGAACCGGAACTGGAGCCGCCGGCAATAAAACGTGCGTCGAAAGGATTGGCGCATACGCCATAAGGCGACCGCGTACCGACCAACCCGGTGGCGAATTGATCCAGATTGGTTTTACCGACAAGAATGGCTCCGGCATCCAGAAGACGTTGAACGGCCGGAGCGCTGACTTCGGGAGTATAGGCGAATGCGGCGCAGGCAGCCGTGGTGGGAAGGTGAGCCACGTCGATATTGTCTTTGACGGCGAAAGGGATACCGTAAAGAGGTAAATCTTTTGGATTTTGGCGTTCCAGGTCATGCGCTCTTGCCAATGTTTCATCGAGGTTGACCAGGGATATCCAAACACCATCCTGCGGATAGGCATCGATGCGCCTGTACACCTCAGATACCAAGTCTGATGGACGCATGCCTTCTTGATAACGACACCTAAGACTGTCGAAATCCAGGCTTAAATCGTTGTAGTCAATGGATTTGATTGTCATGCATAGCCTTCTTTTTCTGGTATACAATCTTGGATACCAGAACAGGCAATCAGCATGCCAACTCTCCACTCTATTTAAAACAAGGAGTTACAGAATTCCTCCTAGTCACCTCCGC
>DASVCP010000251.1:0-2265 GCA_036381555.1 Gammaproteobacteria bacterium | reverse complement strand
CCCGCCTCTTCATGAAGTAATCGAACCTCGATAGGTTTGGCACGTTATCTGATAAGCTCCAACTGTCGCCCATAACAGTTACCAAAGATTGAAGAGCCCGATTCAAATCGGCAAATAGACGGCGGTCAGACCGCGCCAGTGTTCGGTTTTACGCAGCCGCACCGAATTTAATAGGCCTTTGCCGAGGAAACACGGGATCGGATTTCCCGTGAAGAATTCAGGACCTCCTCGAAGAAAGTGTCCTCGAACAAATAATGTCAGTTGCACCCCAATACGGTAAGTTGTCAGTCCTGAGCTGGGCGCATTTCCTTAATGACGGCGCGGCAAACTACTTGCCGGGCATCTTGCCGGCCATTCTCGTGTCCATGGGACTGTCCACTTCGCTTGCCGGCGTATTGATGGGTATCCTGGTCCTGGGTCAAGGCCTGCAACCGCTGAGCGGCCTGCTTGCCGATCGGCTGGGCGGCCGGTCGCTGACCGTAACGGGGCTGGGTTGTGGGGCTATTGCAGCGGCGCTGGTGGCGTTTACATCGGGCGTGGTGAGTCTGGCCATCGTACTCATCCTGCTTGGCATATCCAATTCCCTGTTCCATCCGCAAACCCTGGCTGCGGTACGGCACTCCTCCGGTGACCGCCATGGCATCGGCATGTCGGTATTCATGGTTGGCGGCGAGCTCGGACGAGGCGTCTGGCCACTGGCGGCCAGCCTGCTGGTAACAGCCGGCGGGCTGGGCAGTATCTGGGTGCTCGGACTTCCCGGCCTTCTCACGGTGCCATTGCTGTGGCGCGCCACGACCCCCCTGCCCCCGCGGGCCGGACATGCTGCCAAGCTCGATTGGCATCGCCACCTGAAACCGTTGTTCAAGCTGGTATTGTTTTGTGGCTCACGTGCCGTACTGCTATACGCGGTAGTAACCTATGTGCCGGTGCTATGGAACGAACGGGGCGGCTCTCTTGCCGGTGGAGCTGGTTTCATCACGGTTTTAATGATCTTCGGACTGCTTGGTAATCTGGCGGGAGGTCGGCTCGGCGACCGAAGCGGCCGGCGGCGCATAATAGTTTTGGGTATGTCTGTGGCCATCTTGAGCACGGTCGGCTTCATACTGTTACCGCAAGGTATCTGGACCTGGATTCTCATTGCGCTGGTAGGCGCAGGGCTGTTTGCGACGGTTCCGCTCACTGTGATCATGGGACAGGACATAGCGCCGGAGAATCGTTCGTTCGGCAGCGGCATGGCAGTCGGCTTGTCGAATGCCCTGGGGGCAATAGGACTTATGGCCTTGGGCCTGATTGCGGGCACGTTTGGTGTCCTCGCCGTACTGTGGATCGGTGTTGCCATCGGTGCGGTATCGATTCCGCTTTTGTGGCTGATGAACAGGTAAGTCAATCTCTTCGACTTGTTGCGTGCACCGGACTGACCGATTTTCGTTTTCCGTGTCCTCGCCGATGCTGCACTTGCGGTTCAGTTCATCTGCCTTCAATCACGCGTCAGCTTCCTTTAATACCCCGATGAGTTTCGTCATATTCTATCTGGCGACGTACGCTTTCACCTACCCAACAGCGCCTTATGACAAACTCGATGTTAAATAACAGGAGAGCCTGATGCCGATGTATTAGCGCGGAAGCTACGACGGCGGAGCCAGAAAAACATTTGGGCTAGGATCAGCAGCGCGCATATAGCCAAGAAAGTAGCGCTAATAGGCCTCTCAATAAACACCGAGAGATTGCCGTCAGAAATTACCAAAGCGCGGCGAAAGTTTTCCTCGATTAAGGGACCTAGAACATATCCCAGAAGGATTGGCGCCACAGAAAGGTTTAAGGCTTTGAATACTGCGCCCATTACTCCGAACAATAGAGCCTCTCCGACTTCGAACAAATTGTTATTTGTGCTGTAAGCGCCAACCGCGATTAAAAATAGTGCGGACGGATACATATATCTATAGGGCATCCGAAGTAGTCGAATCCATACTCCAATCAGCGGCACATTAAACAGCACCAATAAAATATTACCGATCCAGAAACTGGCGACCAATCCCCAGAACACATCGGGATGCTGGGTAATCATCTGCGGGCCAGGATTGATTCCTTGAATGAGTAACGCGCCAAGAATCAGCGCCATTACCGCGTCACCCGGAATGCCTAAACTCATAGTTGGAATGAAGTCGACCTGTGTTTTGGCATGGCATGATGCTTCGGGGCTTGCTACGCCCTCCAACGCTCCGTGGCCAAATCTATTGGGCGTTTTTGATATCTTTTTTTCGAGAG
>DASVCP010000250.1:0-10502 GCA_036381555.1 Gammaproteobacteria bacterium | reverse complement strand
CTTAAGCGGCTGTTCCAGCAGGTCGCTGGCCTGGACGCGAAAGTGTTCCAGGTCATCCGGAGTGATGACCGATTTCTGGTCATTGCTGATCAGCAGCCCCTGCCACATCTGATATCGCTGTAACAGATTGGCTTTTGCTTTTTCAACGTCCTGCTGGGTGAAGCTTTGCAGTAAATCGTTTTCGTTCAATATCGAGTTCTGTGTTTTCATGTGTAATGCCGGGAATGTTTAATCGGGTGCGCGAATAATTAACTGGTCCTTGCGCTGGGTCAGTTCCAGATGTTTTAAAAAGGACATTCCCAGCAGAATTTCCTCGCCATCCATATGCGGATTTATGCTGGCGCGGATATTCCGCAGTTGCAGAGGGCCGAGTTCGATAAGATCAAGTTTAGTGGCGTACACTGTCACTATTCCGTTTGCCGTGCTTGCCTGGTATGCAGGACCGCGTTTTAAACCGTATTTATCCGCTATTTCGGCGGGTATCACAACATCTGTAGCGCCCGTATCCAAAAAAAATACGGCCTCTTCGCCATTGATGTAACCGGGGCTCACGTAGTGACCGTAGCGGTTGCGGGTAAGGATAACTTGAGGCGTTCCCTCGCTGGAAGTGTTTACCACCAAATGCCGGTTGGGATTGTATTGCCGGTCCAGCCAGTTTTGCATGAGTAAAGCGACCACAGTCAGCAAGGCGGCCCACATAAGGTAGATCATCCAGCCGCCTGCTTTATGGTTTTGCCCGTGCGGGCCGTGTTGCGCATCGGTTTTTGGGGTTTCAGAGTCGTCGTACTTCATGAAAGGCCGCCATAGGGTTTTGTCAAAGCCTAACAGGATTTTTTCACACGTAAAGGCTACAATACGCCCCCATGTCAGGCAGCTCTTTCGGAAAACTGTTCACGGTTACCAGCTTCGGCGAAAGCCACGGGCCCGCTATCGGTTGCGTGGTCGATGGTTGTCCTCCCGGCATGAGGCTGGATGTGACGGACATACAGCGGGACCTGGATCGGCGCAAACCCGGTCAGTCGCGCCATACCACGCAACGGCGTGAGTCCGACGCCGTGACCATATTGTCCGGTGTCTTCGAGGGCGTGACCACAGGCACGCCGATCGCGCTGTTGATTGAAAACCAGGATCAGCGTTCGAAGGATTATTCCGACATCAAGGATGTCTTCCGCCCGTCGCATGCCGACTATGCCTATATACAGAAATACGGCCTGCGCGATTATCGCGGCGGAGGCCGGGCCTCCGCGCGTGAAACCGCCGTGCGGGTTGCCGCGGGCGCCATTGCCCGCAAGTACCTGCATGAACGCTACGGTGTGACCATCCGCGGCTGTTTGTCCCAGTTGGGCCCCATTCAACCCTCAGTGATGGATTGGCGCGCGGTCGAACAAAATGCATTTTTCTTTCCCGATCCTGGCAAAGTGGAGGAACTGGAACGGTTCATGGATGACTTGCGTGTGGCCGGTGATTCGATTGGCGGCAAGGTCACCGCGGTCGCCGGCAATGTGCCGCCCGGTTGGGGCGAGCCGGTGTATGACCGCATCGACGCCGATCTGGCCGCTGCTATGATGTCCATCAACGCGGTCAAGGGAGTGGAAATCGGCGCGGGTTTCGCCTGTATCACCCAGCGGGGAAGCGTGCATCGCGACGAAATGACACCGCAAGGGTTTTTGAGTAATCATTCCGGCGGTACCCTCGGCGGTATTACCAGCGGCCAGGATATTGTCGTGAATGTCGCCTTGAAGCCGACGTCCAGTATCCGCATACCCGGTAAAAGCATCGACATCCATGGGCAACCCGTTGAAGTGGCCACCAAAGGGCGGCACGATCCTTGTGTCGCCATTCGCGCCGTGCCGATCGCCGAGGCCATGCTGGCTTTGGTGCTGATGGATCATATGTTGCGGCACAGGGCGCAGAACGCCGATGTCACGCCGGAAACGCCGGTGATTCCGGCCCGTGCCGGCGACGCATCTTCCGGGAAATGAATGCGGCCGACTTCTGATTCCACGCCTTACTGGCGTTTGTCCAGCTTTTATTTTTTTTACTTCGCGACGTTGGGGGCATTGTTGCCCTATTGGAGCCTCTATCTTCAGGATCGGGGTTTCGACGCAGTGGAAATCGGCGGCTTAATGGCGCTGGTGGCGGCGACGAAAATTCTTGCGCCGTATATCTGGGGCTGGATTGCCGACCATATGGGCCGGCGATTGCTGATGATACGGCTGGCGTCCCTGGTGTCGGTGATCTGCTTTGCGGGCGTATTCGTGCCCGGCCATTTTTTTTGGATGGCGCTGGTGATGTTTTGTTTCAGTTTTTTCTGGAACGCCGGGCTGCCCCAGTTCGAGGTGACCACGCTACGCTTTCTTGGCGATGAGCCCCACCGGTACAGCGTTATTCGGTTGTGGGGTTCAATCGGCTTTATTGCCGCTGTTGTCGTATTGGGCTCATGGCTTGATCGTTGGGGGATCGGTCAGTTACCACTGATTTTGCTCGGCCTGTATGTGTTTATCTGGCTGACAACATTATGGGTGCCTGAGAACGAAGGGCTGCGACAGCATACCGTCGCCGGGCAATCCATTCTGCAGGTGCTGCGGCAGCCGGTGGTGATCGTTACCTTGCTGGCGAGTTTTCTCATGCAGTTCGGTTTCGGAGCCTATTACACGTTTTTCTCAATACATCTGGAAAACCATGATTACTCGAAAACGGCTGTCGGGGTTTTCTGGGCGTTGGGCGTAATCGCCGAAATCGTTGTGTTCCTGTTAATGTCGCGTTTGCTGCCCGCCGTGGGCGCCAAGCGCTTGTTGATGCTATGTTTCGGCTTTGCCGCGTTGCGCTGGTGGCTGATCGGTTTTTTCGTCGCCTATCCCGCGGTGCTGATATTTGCACAGACGTTGCATGCGTTCTCATTTGGCGTCTTTCATGCCGTGATGATTCACCTCATTCATCAGCTGTTTCCCGGCCGTTATCAAGGCCGTGGCCAGGCGCTGTATTCCAGTCTGAGTTTCGGCGCCGGCGGTGCGCTCGGCGCATGGCTTAGCGGATATGCCTGGGATGCGTACGGAGCGGCGGTGGTGTTTTCCATTTCCGCTGTTGCCTCTTTGTTGGGGCTGATTATGATAGCCGTTGGCATGCGTCGCTCGGATGCGATGATGATTTGATAGTGGATGAGGCAGTTCTCGACAATCGAAATTTTGTTCCCCTGGAGCGCGGGATTTCTGAATTACAGAAAGTCAAGAATATAAGTATTAAAGCATTAGAGTATGGAAACGACGGCGTTCTTAATACTTGTATGCTTTTATTCTGCTTTTTTATTTCTCATTGTCTCTGCGGTTAATGTTGAACCTGGTTTTACTGTGAATGATCACGTGTTTCCAGCAGCGTGCTTTCAAACGCCTGGGCTGCCCGGGAAAGTGTACGGCTTTTGTGCGTGACGATGCCCAGTTCGCGCGTGAGTTCCAATACAGGTATTTCCAGTATCGTCAGATCGTTTGACAACATGGTGCTGGGAAGGACGCTCCAGCCCAGTCCCACCGAAACCATCATCCGGATGGTTTCAAGGTAATTGGTTTCCAGGTTGATATTCAACGACAGTCCCAATTCCTGGAAAGGCTTGTCGATAATGCGGCGGGTAAACGTACCGGGCTCCGGCAGGATCGCCGGCATGGCGGCCAGTTTTTCCAGGGTAAGCTTGCCGGAGTCGGTTGTCAGCGGATGATCGGTGGCCACAACCGTCCGCAAGTTGTCCTCCCAGACGGGTGTGTGAGCCAGGTTGTCGAGTGGAGGGTTCGGCAACGTCACGACGGCCAATTCGATGTTGCCCGTGGCGACCGCCTGACAACCCGCTTCGGAATCCATGAACTGAATGTCCAGATCGACCAGCGGATAGCGGCGGGAATAATCGTGCAACACGGGAGGCAGACGGTGCAGGCCGATATGGTGACTGGTGGCCAGTCGTAGCGGGCCGACTACCTGTTGCGACAGGTTGGCGATTATCCGCCGGCTTTCGTCGATTTCATCGAGAATATGCCGCGCCTTGGGGAGCAGGGTCCGGCCGGCTTCGGTCAGTACGATGCGCCGCCCGATTCGGTCAAACAGGGATGCGCCCAGTTCGGTCTCCAGGGCGGAGATACGTTTGCTGACCGCCGGCTGAGTCAAAAACAGCCGTTCGGCGGCCAGGGAAAACGAACCCTGGTCGGCCACGGCCGTAAATGCTTTCAAGGTTTCGATATCCATAAGTTATTCTAAAACGGAATGGAAATCATGAAAATAATGAATTTGAGTTATTTGAGTGATTTCCCCTAAAATAACAAACACTCTATCCGCAGATTAACGCAGATGTTCGCAGATTATTTTTTAAAAAGTCTGAATCCCAAATGTGTATACGAAGACTTTTAGTTACAAGATTCCTTAATTTGTTTTTTATCTGTGCTCATCTGCGTAAATCTGCGGATTTAAATGGGTTTTTATAGGAAACAGCAATGGCGAAGACGCTTTACGACAAGTTGTGGGATGCCCATCTGGTGCGTGAAAACGACGATGGCACCTGCCTGATTTACATTGACCGGCACCTGGTGCACGAAGTCACCTCACCGCAGGCATTCGAAGGCTTGCGCCTGACGGGCAGACAGCCCTGGCGGAACGGTTCCATTCTGGCCGTGCCCGATCACAACGTGCCGACCACCAACCGCAGCGGGCCGATCGCCGATCCGGTCTCGCGGTTGCAGGTGCAAACCCTGGACGACAACTGTGACAGCTTCGGCATCACAGAATTTAAGATGAACGATATTCGCCAGGGAATTGTGCACGTGGTCGGTCCGGAGCAGGGGGCGACTCTGCCGGGTATGACCGTGGTGTGCGGCGATTCGCATACCTCGACGCACGGCGCATTCGGAGCCCTGGCGTTCGGCATCGGCACCTCTGATGTTGAGCATGTGCTGGCCACCCAGTGTCTGATGCTGAAAAAGTCCAAGTCCATGCTGGTATCGGTGGACGGACAGGCAGGACCGGGTGTTACCGCCAAGGATATCGTGCTGGCGATTATCGGTGAAATCGGCACTGCCGGCGGCACCGGCTACGCCATTGAATTCGGTGGCGATGCGATTCGCGCTTTGAGTGTGGAAGGGCGGATGACGGTTTGCAACATGGCGATCGAAGCCGGGGCGAGGGCGGGATTTATCGCCGTGGACGATAAGACCATCGATTATTTCAAAGGCCGGCCGTTTGCACCCGATGAAGCGCATTGGCAGCAGGCGGCGAATGCATGGCGCGAGTTGCACAGCGACCCGGATGCGGAGTTTGATCGGGTGGTCCGTCTCGATGCCGCCTCCATCCAGCCGCAGGTTACCTGGGGAACGTCGCCGGAAATGGTGGCTCCGGTCAACGGCCGCGTGCCCGACCCGGCCGTTGAGCAGGATCCCACCAGGGCGGCGGGCATCCGTAATGCGCTCAAGTACATGGGACTGGAACCCGGTACACCGATCGAAGCGATCAAGCCTGACAAGGTTTTTATCGGGTCCTGCACCAATTCGCGAATCGAGGATTTGCGCGCCGCCGCCGAGGTCGTCAAGGGCCGCAGGGTGGCGGGCAGTATCAAGCTTGCGATGGTGGTGCCGGGCTCCGGCCTGGTAAAGAAACAGGCTGAAGCGGAAGGTCTCGACAAGATTTTCACCGAGGCCGGTTTCGAGTGGCGCGAGCCGGGCTGTTCCATGTGCCTGGCCATGAACGCCGACCGGCTGGCGCCGGGCGAACGCTGCGCGTCGACTTCGAACCGTAATTTCGAGGGCCGGCAAGGCCAGGGCGGCCGTACCCACCTGGTCAGTCCTGCCATGGCCGCCGCCGCGGCGATCGCCGGCCACTTTGTGGATATCCGGAATTTTAATTAATGGCCACGGAATCCACGGAAAACACAGAAAAGAACGAATCCGCAGATTTACGCAGATACGCGCAGATAAAAATCAAATAAAACATCTGTGAACATCTGCGCCATCTGCGGATAGAGCCTTTGGTTTTTTAATTCAGTGTTTTTCCGTGGATTCCGTGGCTAAAAAACTGGAGTTAAGATATGCAGGCATTTACGAAAGTGAAGGGTGTTGTCGCGCCGATCGACCGGTCGAATGTTGATACCGACGCGATTATTCCCAAGCAGTATTTAAAGTCGATTCAGCGCACCGGTTTCGGGCCGACGTTGTTCGACGAGTGGCGCTATCTTGATTCGGGCGAGCCGGGCATGGACCACAGCAAGCGTCGTTTGAATCCCGAATTCGTCCTGAATCAGCCGCGGTATCAGGATACGCGGATATTGCTGGGCCGGGATAATTTCGGTTGCGGTTCATCGCGCGAGCACGCCGTGTGGGCATTGACGGATTACGGTATAAGAGTGGTGATCGCGCCGAGTTTTGCCGATATCTTCTTTAACAACAGTTTCAAGAACGGATTGTTGCCGGTTATTCTGCCCGCCGGCGTCGTCGACCGTCTGTTCAACGAGGTCGAGGCAACGGAAGGGTATATGCTGGAAGTGGATCTTGAAACGAAAGCAGTGACCCTGCCGGACGGTGAGGCAGTGAGTTTTGAAATCGACGATTTCCGCCGCTATCGGCTGTTGAACGGCCTGGACGATATCGGCCTGACGCTGCAACACGCCGACGACATCAAGGCCTACGAGCAACGCCGCCGCCAAGATGCGCCCTGGTTGTTTTAATTTAACCTTCGGAATTCACAGAAAGATAAAAAGAAATTAACCACGGAGAACACGGAGCTCACGGAGAAATGAAAGAAAGTGACTTAGGAAATGTTATGTCATTGGCAGTTCCAGCTTTTTAGAAGATTACTTTACGACGTTATTGACGTTTTTAATATCTTTTAACTCTGTGTTCTCCGTGCACGCCGAAATATGTTCCTTTCAATTTCGGCACTTCCGCCATCCCTGGCGGTCGTCCGTGGTTAAATAGGTTTTGAATTTTTAATTCAGGAAATAAGATGACTAAAAAGATTGCAGTTCTGCCGGGTGACGGTATTGGTCCCGAGATTATGGCTGAAGCCTTGAAAGTGCTCGACTGCCTTTCACAGGAATACGGATTTAAGTTCGAAGCCGAAACCGCGCCGGTGGGCGGCGCGGCCTACGATGCCGAAGGGCATCCGCTGCCCGAGAGTACATTAAAAGTCTGTCGCGACGCAGATGCGATTCTGCTGGGCGCGGTGGGGGGGCCTCAATATGACAAATTGCCGCGTGAGCATCGCCCCGAAACCGGATTGCTGGGGCTGCGTTCCACGTTTGAACTGTTTGCCAACTTAAGGCCGGCGATTCTTTATCCGGAACTGGCGCAGGCTTCCAGCTTGAAGCCGGAACTGGTGGCGGGATTGAATATTATGATCGTGCGGGAACTGACCGGCGGAATTTATTTCGGCAAACCGCGCGGCATTCAAACCAAACCCGACGGCGAGCGTGAAGGCGTCAACACTCAACGCTACAGCGAATCCGAAATCGAGCGGATCGCCAGAGTGGCGTTCGACATCGCCATGAAGCGCAACAAGCGTTTGTGCTCGGTGGATAAAGCGAATGTCCTCGAGGTGTCCGAGTTATGGCGCGAAGTGGTAATCGGGGTCGCTAAGGATTATCCCGAAGTGGAGCTGAGTCACCTGTACGTGGATAACGCGGCGATGCAGTTGGTGGCCCGGCCGAAGCAGTTCGATGTGATCGTTACCGGGAATTTATTCGGCGACATTCTGTCGGACATTGCGGCCATGTTAACGGGCTCCATCGGCATGTTGCCCTCGGCTTCCCTGGCCGCCGACGGTAAGGGTATGTATGAGCCGGTGCACGGTTCCGCGCCGGATATCGCCGGGAAGGGCATTGCCAATCCGTTGGCGACGATCCTGTCGGTGGCCATGATGTTGCGCTATTCCTTCAATGAAGGGGATCTGGCTGATCGAATCGAAGCGGCCGTGGGGCGGGTGCTGGCGCAGGGGATCCGGTCCCGGGACATTGCCGGCGAAGGTCAAACGGCAGCGAGCACCCGGGAAATGGGTGACGCCGTTGTCCAGGTCTTGAGGGCGTAAGTATCGGCCAGACAAAGGAATTCTCCTTCCTCTGGATTTGCAAATACTTGTTGACTTCCGCAGGCGATGGAGGGCTCTTGCATCCCCGCTCCGTTTAGTGCGTATGACAAGGCGGGGCGCCAAGCAAACTTTCCGCCGATACTTTATAATGCCCGGCTATTTTTAATTTCAGGTTTCTGACTGTTTTTCAGGCAGGGCAGGGCCGTTTTACATTAAGGTTTTGAAGATGGGAAAAGTGAATGTAGCGGTTGTTGGCGCCACCGGCGCGGTTGGCGAAACCATGTTATCGATTCTGGCCGAGCGCAAATTCCCGGTGGATCAGGTCTTTGCTCTGGCCAGCGAGCGTTCGGCCGGCAAGCGGGTCGAGTTTGGCGACAAACAGCTGGTTGTGCAGGATCTGGCGGATTTTGATTTCAGCCAGGCCCGTATCGGTCTGTTTTCCGCCGGCGCATCGATTTCAGCCGATTTTGCGCCCAAGGCCGCCGCCGCCGGCTGTGTGGTAATCGATAATACCTCCCAATTCCGATACGACAATGACATTCCTTTGGTGGTGCCGGAGGTGAACGCCGATAAAATCGCCGATTACCGCAATCGCGGCATTATCGCCAACCCCAACTGCTCGACCATCCAAATGCTGGTCGCATTGAAGCCTATTTACGATGCCGTCGGCATCGAACGAATCAATGTCGCCACCTACCAGGCGGTGTCCGGCACCGGCAAAGAGGCCATTGAAGAGCTGGCGGCCCAGACCGCCGCCCTGCTCAATGTGAAGCCGATCGAACCCAAGGTGTATGCCAAGCAGATCGCCTTCAATGTGTTGCCGCATATCGACGTGTTCATGGACAACGGTTACACCAAGGAAGAGATGAAAATGGTGTGGGAGACCAGGAAAATCATGGGTGACGACAGTATCGCCGTGAATCCGACCACCGTGCGGGTGCCGGTTTTCTATGGCCATTCCGAGGCGGTTCATGTCGAAACCCGGGAAAAAATCTCCGTTGACGAGGTGCGCGCCTTGTTTAAAAAGGCTCCCGGGGTGACCTTGCTCGATGAGCGCCGGAATGGCGGTTATCCGACGGCGGTGACCGAGGCGGCGGGCGCCGATCCCGTTTATGTGGGGCGGATTCGCGAAGACATTTCCCACCCGAGGGGAATCAATCTGTGGGTGGTGGCCGACAATGTCCGCAAAGGCGCCGCGCTGAATAGTGTCCAGATTGCCGAGATTTTATTGAAAAATTACCTGTAACCTGTTGTTATTTAATGTTGTTAATGTCAAATTTTTAAAGTATATTCTTAAAAAGTGCTGTATCCCGATGTAATTAAAGACCTTTGTGCGGCATCGGCCGTCGGCGGCGATGAAGCAGGAATGTGCGATAAAGCGGAGTTTGTGGGCAGGATAAGCTCTCTTGAGAATCGCATATGACAATACATGAAACACGTTTTGACGGTTAAAGCCTTGATGGGAATACGCGTGGTCATTGTGTCAGGTCTTTAAAATTTAAGGGAAAACAGGATTAAGCCGCCTAATGTAACTGACCAGTAGCCAGGGGCTGATTCGAGAAGTGCGAAAACGAGCGATAGCGTTAGTTTTTTTCGGAAGTACCGTCTGGGCTCAACTGGCTCATGGCCTGGGGCTGGGCGATATCGAGGTTTATTCGGCGCTGAATCAGAGGCTCGAAGCCGAAATCGCGCTAACGTCGGTTCGTCCCGACGAGTTGGACGGGCTGATTGTCAAGCTTGCCTCGGAACAGGCTTTCGAGCAGGCGGGCGTTGAACGCCCTTTCTATTTGACTCGCCTTAAGTTCTCCCTGGAAACCAAGCCGGACGGCACCCCTTTCGTCAAAGTCAGCACCGAGGATCCGGTGCGCGAACCCTTTTTGAGCTTTTTGGTTGACATTGACTGGCCGCGTGGCCGGTTGGTGCGCGAATACACCGTCTTGCTTGATCCGCCTGTGTTCGCCAGTCCGCAGCAAACGACTGTGCCTCAAGTCGCTCCCGCCCCGGATGAGCTTTCCGAGACCGCCGCGGGTGAACCGGCGCTGATTGAGCGGACGCCGTTCGAGGAGGATGAATTTGATTTCGGTCCGGAAGAGAGCCTGGAAACGGCCGAGCTTGATGAGCCTGTCGATGCCGGGCCATTGCTCGACGGGGTTCCGGATATTGAGCTTGGAGAAACTTCCAGCGGGGAAAGCGAGGAAGAGCTGGCTGCGGTAGAACCGGCATCGGAGGCCGACGGGGTGAGCGATGAAGCCGGATTATGGACCGAAGCCGAAGAGGAGGAGCAGGCGCCGGCACCCGAGCAGGAGTACTCCGGATTCGAAGACGAAGACCTGGAAGGGCAGGAGGCTGTCGAAGATTCCCAGGAAAGCCGGGTTGCGGTGGAGACGCTCGGACTACCCGATATTGATATCGTTCTCGATGACACGCTGCCCTACGACGAAGTCGCCACCAAC
>DASVCP010000249.1:0-3998 GCA_036381555.1 Gammaproteobacteria bacterium | reverse complement strand
AATCATGACTGCCAAGCTGCAATCCGGACTGGGACCAGCCGTCGAAGTGGTTACCAATGGTGATGGTACCGCTGTTTCGCCGCTGTTGACGGATACTCCAGTACTGATAAAACGTCGCCGTGCCTTCGATCGAGGGCTGATTGACACGCTGCGTACGGTAGAGGTTATAGGTGCTGCCGTCACTGTTGATGGTGCCCAATAATGAAGCGCCCGTGCTGGGATTGTAATTGACCCAGTTCTCAACGATGTAATATTCCACCAGCGGATTTCTCGTCCAGCCATAGAGCGCCAGGTAACTGGTGCCGGAAGCGTTGTAGCTGCCCGAGTAACTTACAGTCCTGCGCGCACCCGGATTCCAGCCTTTACCGCCGACCCAGTTGTTGGTGCTGTTGCCCCACTGGGACGTGTAACGGCCGCCGCTCATCAAATTAATGCAGGCATCCCCGGAATCTTTCCAGAACGAATAGTAGAAGCCGTTACTGTTACCGGTTGAGTTCGAGCAGACCTGCTGGGCGTGAGCCGTTGATACGCCCAAAGCGGCGACGCCGATGAGCGTTGTTACCGTGAGTTTCTTAAGACTGACAAAATGTCCTTTCATGCTATCTCCCCCATTGAGATTAAACAGGGAATCAACCTAGCAAAGGTTTATACTTGTTGTCAATTTAACTATATGAAAAAGTTGACTGCATATAACTAAAGGGAATATGATATAGTCATATTCACAACAAGGTGATCTATTATTTGCAGCCCGGAAAAAGAAAAGGGTGGGCACCGGGCCCACCCCTAAGTACTGAGGAAAGACCGCGGCGGATGCCGCCGCGAACTTGAACTTGGCTTATTGCGAGTTAGAAGCCGATACCACCGTTGCAATGCATCCACTCGCTGTTGCCACCGCCGCCGCACGAGCCGTTGGCATAGAGGCCGGTGTTGTAGCTCTGGTTTTCGGCCTGACGGGTCTGGCCGTTCACCTGGATGTAATCGACCTGAACATCCCGGCCGCTGGCGTCATTGGTAAAGTTAACCATGATGCCGCCGTTCGATGGACTGTTGTTGGTGGAGACCGAGTAATTCTGCATGCTGGTCGACAGCGTCCAGGTCGCAACGTTGCCGCCGCCGACCCACAGGGTGATCGATTCCTGGCCGGATGTGCCACGGGCGCGCACAACAAAGCTGTTGCTGCCACCACTGGAGCTGGAGCTGCTGCCGCCACCGCTGGAGCTGCTGCCGCCACCGCTGGAACTGCCGCCGCCTGAGCCCCCGGACCAAACGGTTACGTTGGAGCTGCCGCTGCTTTGATAGCCTTCCGTCGCCAACACCTGGTAACTGTGACCGCCCAGATTCCATCCTCTATTCGCCCATGCGTTGACATGGTTTTGGAAAGTGATGCTGTTGTTGCTGCCGGTCCCTCTTTTCGACGTTCTGACACTCCAGTACTGATAAAACGTCGCGGTGCCTTGAATGGAGGGTTGATTGACCCGCTGGGTCCGGTACAAATCATAGGTACCGCCGTCGGAACTCACGGTGCCCTGCGACGATGCACCCGGCGGCCGCCAGCTGCCCCAGCTGTCAACGACGTAATATTCCACGAGCGGATTGGTCGTCCACCCATAAAGCGTCAAGTAGCTGTTGCCGCTGGGCGAATAGTTGCCGGCATTATAACTAATGATCCTGCTGTTCGATCCGCTACCCCAGCCTTTACCACCGACAAAATTGCCGGTATTGGACCAGGAGTAACTGTAATTACCATCGGATCCCAGTGTCATACATGCTGATCCACCGCCGTCCGTCCAATGCGTAAAGTAGAAGCCGCCATGGTTGCCGGTTTGGTTTGAGCAGTACGTTTGAGCGTGGGCCGTGGACAAAAACATGGCCGCGACCCAAATGAGCGCCGCACCGACGATTTTGCCGGTGACGGTGTTTTTCCTAAGACATCGAAAATGTCCTTTCATAGCTATCTCCCCCATTGGTAGATAAACAAGAGAAATCAACCTAACAAGCCCCGACCCTTGTTGTCAATTTAACTATATGATAATTTTTTGTTATATATAGCTAAAACGAATAACAAATTGCTATTGTCACAACAATAAAATCTATGGCTGTTTACGCACAGCCCCTCGTTCACGCGCCGTTTACCCTCACTTGCGAGGCTTTTTTTGGTCTTCTATCCGAGTGACCGTAATCGGGCTGGCACAAAATACCGGGGGCAAATAAAAACGCCCCGTAGAAAAACCGCGGGGCGCTTTTTACTCAGATAGCCGGTTAGAACTTCGCGGCTTAATTACAAACTACGCCGCCGGAACTCCACTGGCCCTGGCTGTTACAGGTTTGTTCGCCAATACAGCTTTGACCGTTCTCGTAACCCCAGCCACTTGAGGAGTTTTGGCAAAGCGGCCAGTTGCCTTGTCCATACCAGTTACATACACAGCCGCTGCCGCCACTGCTGCTGGAACTGCTGCTTGAGCTGGAACTGCTGCTCGAACTTGAGCTGCTACTGGAAGACGACGAACTGCTGGAAGACGAGCTGCTGCCGCCGGACACATCACCGAAACCGATATAGCCGTTGCAGTGCATCCATTCGCTGTTGGAACCACCACCGCAGGAGCCGTTGGCATAAAGGGCGGTGTTCACACTCTGATTCTCGGCCTGGCGGGTCGAGCCGTTCACCTGGATGTAGTCAACCTGCACGTCGCGGCCGCTGCCGTCGTTGGTGAAGTGGAGAGTAATGGCGCCGGTAGTGTTGGTCGAAGCCGCGTAGTTCTGCATGCCGGTCGACATCGTCCAGGTCTGGATGTTGTTGTTATTGACCCTCAAGTCGACGGACTCCTGGCCGCTGGTGCCGCGGGCGCGAACGGTGATCGTGTTGGCGCCGCCGCTGGAAGACGATGATGATGACGACGAGGAAGAACTCGATGAGCTGGAACCGCCGGAAACGTCGATCAGTTCAAGCATCTTTTGCGCGTAACGCCTTCCGAGCTCACGATACCCCGCGGCGTCAAAATGATATTGATCGCGACTCCCCAAACCGGAGGCCGAAACCCAGTGTCCGTTGGTTACCGCGGTGGAAATCTGGTGAACATAAGTGTTATGGCTCGTGCAGCAGGCGCCAGGCACCATTTCGCCGGCGATAAACGGAACTTCGGAGGCGTTCAAGCCCAGATCGTTGCGCAGGTCAGTGACAACTTCATTAACCTTGCCGGGCCAACTGCTGTCGCCGGTATTGCTTTCTCCCTGGTGGAAGATAATCCCCTTGATAACGCCGTCCTGCTGGGCTCTTCGGGCCAGGTCGAGGAGCCAGGCATAGCCGCCTTGACCCAGCGGAACCGAGCCGTTGGCGCCGGTTGGCTGGCAGCTCCCGAGCGCGGCACAATTCTTCCTGAAGAAATCAATGCTCTGGCCTTGATACGCAGCACCCACCAAACCCACGGTCACACCCGGCCCGCTGTTTTCGAGCATCGTACGCCCGAAGTAATCGCCCGGACCAAGGCCGCCGTTATTCCAACTGTGGGCAACGTTGTAGCAACGGATTAACGGCGGCGTTGCCGTTCTCCATTGCCCGTAACTGGCTCCGTTCACCGTGCAGTTGTTATCGGCCTGCATCGCCAGCAGACCGCTCGGCACCTGCTGATCCTGCGCCGAAATCTGGCCTTGCCCTTCCATGTTGGACTGGCCGAACATCAGGTAAATATGAAAGTTCGGGTCCGGCTGCGCAAACGTCGATATCGACGACAGCGACAGCGCCGCCAGACAAATCGCCGCCAACGCGCTTTTACCCGTAATGCTCGTCCTGAAACTTACACAAAATCCTTTCATTGCCTCTCCCCCATTAATGGATTAAACAGTCATCAACGTAGCAAGCACGATTCTTATTGTCAATTTAACTATATCGACAATAGTTCGTAATATAATATGTTTTATTGGAGTCAATTTTTCCGCGGTGTCGCTCTCCCGGTTGCGCACGCTACGCTTTACTTGCCGTAATCACGGCTAACTTTACATCT
>DASVCP010000248.1:0-7005 GCA_036381555.1 Gammaproteobacteria bacterium | reverse complement strand
CTTCGGCCGCCTCCCCTTGAGCGATAATGTTCCCAGCGGCTTTTGCATCCACCGGATAATAATACCAGCACCCGCATTGTTCCTTTGGTGACAAAAAGCCAAAATCCAAGTCACCACCATCATTTGCTATCGATTCAAACGCCAGCAGTGATAATAAAATTGATAAAATTCTTGGCATGAGGTGTTCCATATTTCGCCTAACGATTTAATCAGCCGTGCCGCTTTTTGGCGTCGTTTGAATTTGATTGTTATGTTTCAACTTAACCCAAACACCTTCAATATTGAGAAACAAGGTCGAAGGTCTGAATATTATAAAGTTTCGCCAAGAGGCTTTTTTGAGTCGTTTGATAGGGGTTGCTAAGTACATACTATAAAATCCGTTTCTTCTTGAAATACCCACTGACCATCGACCTTCTTGTATGTTTTACCGATTTCTAGGCACCTATAACTTACGTCTCGGCGACAGGACTTTACTAAGTCATCACTCCTTTGAAACCAAAGCAGATACTCTTTGCTGAATATCGATGTTTTTTCTTCTATACCCACGGGTTTGTCAATTCTCACCCAACCATCTTTTGCTGACGCTATAGAGCATTCGCTATCCCTGCCAATCAAGGAACATGATGAAAGCATGATGATCAAAACGAGTAGCCCACCTATCTTCATTTAGACTCCTAACGTGATTTTAACCGGCGCGAACCAAGAAAGCCGAAACACCGCGCCGAAGTTACACCACGTCCGGTTGAAGACATTGTTAGAGGAGAATTGAAACATTCAAAGCCTTCAGTTTTTGAGTCACTGGTAAGCGTGCAGATCAGAAACTAGAATGCCTCTAATAGCGTTCATGATTTCTTCTGCTTGTTGTTCTCTGGTAGGCATAGATCTAACAGTCTGAAACAGTGGAACCCACCGTTTCCATATTAGATGGAATCAATCCGCATAATTTTTCGAGGTTTGTCGAGATGGCAGCGATAGGTTTTTGTTTTATAAGCATAATTCCGACTCGTCCACATTCGCCCGTTTTAATTAGCGAGGATTGAATCCTCATCATTCGCAGCCTCACCGAATTTACACCAACTTTTTATACAGAAAAAGGATTTATTGCATCAGGATGGCTCTTGGGCGGTGCCCACCGTACGAAAGCTTGTCGCGGAGTTGAACGACCCTGCCGACGATCACGACCGCCGGTGACTGGATTTGTTGTTGCTTGGCTCTGCTTTCCATATCGGTCAACGCACCTGTCACCACCCGCCGTTCACTCCCCTGCTCTATCACCGCAACCGGGTAATTCTCCGGCAGGCCGTGTTCGATCAGTTTTCGGCAAATACGGCCGAGGTTTGGCAACGCCCGATAGAACACCAGCGTTTCCGATTGCGTGGCGAGGTTGACCCAGTCGAGGTCGGGTTCGTCGTCCTGACCGCGACCGCTGATGAAACGGCAGGCCTGTGCATGGTCGCGGTGGGTTAGCGGAATGCCGGCATAGGCGCCGCAACCGGCGGCGGTGGTGATGGCGGGGACGACCTGAAAATTGATGCCGTGTTCGGCCAGTGCGCCGGCCTCCTCGCCGCCGGCGCCGAACAGGAACGGGTCGCCGCCGTGGATGCGGACGACGGTCTTTCCCCGTTGCGCGTGCTTCACCAGCAGGCCGATATCACATTGCGCGTCGACAGTGTGTCGCTCGGCGTCATGCCGGGCGAAATCCAGAATGGCGCCGACAACCCGCGGGGCATGGAATATGACGTCGGCTTTGCGGATCAGTCGTAACGCGCGCAACGTCAGTAAATCGGGATCGCCGGGACCGGCGCCGACCAGGTAGATCTCACCGTCCGCTTCCGGCCGGGCAAGACTGTCTTGCAACAGCTGTTCGGCCAGCCCGTCGTTGCCGCCGAACACCGACTCGGCCACCGGGCCGTTGACGACTTTTTCCCAGAATCGCGCACGCGCGGTTTTACCGGGATATTTGCGTTTGGCTGTGTCACGGTGACGCCCCACCAGCGTCGCCAACCGGCCGAAGGCGGCGGGAATATGCATTTCGATGGCGGCGCGCACCACGCGGGTCAGCACCGGCGACTGTCCGGCGCTGGAAACCGCGACGGTAACGGGATCGCGATCGACGATCGCACCGAAGGTAAAGCTGCACAGTTCCGGTGTGTCGACCACGTTGACGGGTACGCCCTTCCGCTCCGCGCTTTCATAGACGGCACGGTTAATATCGCGGTTGTCGGTGGCCGCGACTATGAGGTCGTAACCGTCGATGTCGGCCCGTTGAAACTCGCGCGCGTGATATGCGATTGCGCCATCCGCGTGCAGCTCTTTCAATGCATCGCCCAGTTCAGGCGCAACCACGGTTACCTTGCCCTGCGCGCGCAACAACAGTTCGACCTTGCGCGCCGCAACGCCGCCCCCGCCGACCACCAGGCAGAGACGATTGCGGATGTTCATAAACACCGGCAAATTCTGCATCGCCATAGAATAGCAGAAGGTAAGGAAGGGAGACCTTTTAATGATAACTAACCACGGAGGGCACGGAGAACACGGAGGGAAAGATAAGTAAAAAAGTTAAACCCGTAGAATTAAGCTATGCGGCAAGTTGAGCGCTTTCCCGCTAAAAGTCTATCTTAATTTCCTGCTCAAACAATTTAGAATTTTTTTAATCCCCGTGATCTCCGTGTCCTCCGTGGTTAAATTTATATATTTAAGTCTCTCAACCTTAAAAAGGTACGGACAGAACCTGGACGTGGTTGTCGACGATGCGGGTTTGATAAACGGGCACGCCGACCGAGGGTTTTTCCAGGCAACGGCCGGTTTTCAGATTGAAATGGTGTTTGTAGATCGGCGAGGCGACCACCAGTTGCCCCTGCAGGTCGCCGACGATGCCGCGCGACAGCACCGCTGCGTCGCTGAACGGATCGTAGGCGCCGATGGCGTAGACCTGGTCCGGCGCCACTCTGAACAGCGCGATCTGACGCTTGCCGAGCAGGGCGCGTGTGCCGACGAACGGAATGAGGTCATCCATCGGGCAGACGGTCAGCCAGCCGCTTTCGTCGGCGCCGTCGGGCGGGTTGGGTTTGAATTCACGTACGATGGCGTTCATGGTCATGCGCTCCTTGCAAAGTCATCAATGTTTAAATAATGCAGTTTCTCTTCTTTGGTCGCGGGCCGGATCTGGCGGCGTTCTTCGACGAACACGACCGTGCTGTCGTTTACGTCGCTGTTGACAAAGGTTCTGAAACGCTTGAGCTTGTCCGGGTCTTCCAGTGTTTTTTTCCACTCGCATTCGTAGCTGCCGACGACCTGCGCCATCTCACTTTCCAGCTCTTCGCAAATGCCGAGCTTGTCGTCGATAACCACTTCGCGCAGGTAGTCCAGGCCGCCCTCGAGGTTCTCGAACCAGACGGAGGTTCGTTGCAGGCGGTCGGCGGTGCGAATGTAAAACATCAGTACCCGGTCGATGTACCTGATCAGCGTTTCGTCGTCGAGACCGGTGGCGAACAGGTCCGCGTGCCGCGGCTTCATGCCGCCGTTGCCGCAGGTGTACAGGTTCCAACCCTGCTCGGTGGCAATCACGCCGATATCCTTGCTTTGCGCTTCGGCGCATTCGCGGGTACAGCCCGAAACGGCGAACTTGAGCTTGTGCGGCGCCCGCAGTCCCTTGTAGCGGTTTTCGATGCGGATGGCCATGCCGACGCTGTCGAGCACGCCGTAACGGCACCAGGTGCTGCCGACGCAGGACTTGACGGTGCGAACGGCCTTGCCGTAGGCATGGCCGGTTTCGAAACCGGCGTCGACCAGTTCCTTCCAGATCAACGGCAGTTCATGTACCTGCGCGCCGAACAGGTCGATGCGCTGGCCGCCGGTGATCTTGGTGTACAGCTTGTATTTTTTCGCGACTTCGCCGAGCACGATCAGTTTTTCCGGCGTGATCTCGCCGCCGGCGATGCGCGGCACGATGGAATAGGTGCCGTTCTTCTGCATGTTGGCCAGGAAGTGGTCGTTGGTATCCTGCAAACCGGCATGCGGTCTTTCCAGAACATGCTCGTTCCAGCAGGCGGCGAAAATGGACGCGGCAGTGGGTTTGCAAATGTCGCAGCCCAGACCCTTGCCGTGTTTCTGCATCAGCTCGTCGAAGCTGCGGATCTTACCGACCCGCACTAGGTGATACAGCTCCTGCCGGCTGTATGCGAAGTGTTCGCAGATGTCGCGCTTGACCTCGACGCCCTGCTTGCGCAGCTCGGCGTTCAATATCTGTGTGACCAGCGCGGCGCAGCCACCGCAACCGGTGCCTGCCTTGGTGCAGGATTTCAACGCGCCGATGCTGGTGTTGCCGTCGCCGATCGCCCGGCAGATGGAACCCTTGTCGACGTTGTGGCAGGAACAGATGGTGGCACCGGCCGGTAACGCGTCGACACCCAGGCCGGCGCCTTTACCGGCATTGCCGCCGCGCGCCGGGAGGATCAGGTCGTCGGGATATTCCGGCAACGGTATGCCGTTCAGCATAAATTGCAACAGATTGCCGTAATCGCCGGTATCGCCGATCAACACCGCGCCGAGCAGGTGTTTCCGGTCTTCACTGACCACAATCTTTTTGTAAACTTCGTCGGCTTCGTCGACATACACAAAGCTCCTGGCGCCCTGCGAACGCGCATGCGCGTCGCCGATACTGCCGACGTCCACGCCCATCAGCTTCAGCTTGGTGCTCATGTCGGCGCCGGTGAACATGTTGGCATCGTTGCCCAGCAGATGTTCCGCGGCCACTCTGGCCATTTGATAGCCGGGCGCCACCAGCCCGAACAGCTGCCGGTTCCAAAGCGCGCATTCGCCGATGGCGTAAACATCGGAATCCGATGTCCGGCAAAAGTTATCGATGACGATGCCGCCGCGCTCGCCCGTTTCCAACCCGCACTCCTGCGCCAGTTGGTCGCGTGGGCGGATGCCGGCGGAAAACACGATCATATCGGTTTCCAGTGCATCGCCGCCGGCGAATTCCATTTTGTGACGGTGCCGCTCACCCCCGACGATGCGTTGCGTGCTTTTCGAGGTGTGCACCCGCACGCCGAGGGCTTCGATTTTGCGCCGCAGCATCGCACCGCCGCCCTCGTCGATCTGCACCGCCATCAGTCGCGGCGCGAATTCAACCACGTGCGTTTCCAGTCCCATGTTCTTCAGCGCATTGGCGCATTCCAGCCCCAGCAGGCCGCCACCGACCACCACGCCGACTTTTGAAACCGAGCCGGAAGCCTGCATGGCCTGTAGATCCTCGATGGTGCGGTAAACGTGGCAATGCTCACGGTCATTGCCGGGAATGGGCGGCACAAACGGATAGGAACCGGTGGCCAGTATCAGCTTGTCGTAGGACAAGCTTAAACCGCGTGCCGAAAGGATCTTGCGATTGGCCCTGTCGATGCACTTGACTGCGTCGCCGAGATGAACGACTACTCCGCTGTCTTCATAGAAACCCGCCCGCACCAGCGACAACTGCTCGGCTGTCTTGCCGCTGAAATATTCGCTCAGGTGCACGCGGTCGTAAGCGACCCGGGGTTCTTCGGAAAAGACGGTTATCTCGAATCGGCGCTGGACATCAAGCTCGAGCAACGTTTCGATGAATTTATAGCCGACCATCCCGTTGCCTATTACGACAAGCTTCAACCGGCTTTCATTACGACTCATTGACGCTGGCTCCTTAATAAATTCGCGACAGAACTCCACTGTTCCATTCGCCTGTCTCAATTCTTCAATAGCAAGCGATATGCCATCTCTAAAATTCCGGAAATACATGAATTTATGGATACATTTCAAACAAGTCATGCGCAATTGCGGTGCGACGGAAGCCTGCGCGCACTAAAGTTAATCAAATGAATGCCTGTTGCGATGGAGGAACGGACGGGATGGGCAATCGATACGGTTCATATCCGGCGCCGTTGCGGCGCCGGAGGAAACTTGCCCGCGGATTAATTCCAAGATGTCTTAGTCAATTAAACGACGCCTGGAGGAACAACCATGCCTTGTCGGTATCGACGGCAAAGCTGTCGGCGTCATACCGCGCCAGCTTGATGCCGGCCGTGTAATTCGACGAGAACTTCTTAGAAATCAGCAAATCGACTTCAGTGCCGTAATCAGGGCCGCCTGTATCCGGGGTAAACGTATGATGTACGGCCTGGAGCTGGTAACCGCCGGCGTTGCCGCCGATGCTGACATAGGTGTCTTCAAGTCCCGCCGCCGGCGTATCGACAAAAATATCCGCCCAACCGTTAAACGCATGTTTGGTGGCCAGGGGCGTTTCGAAACCGTCTTCACCGCCCGCGCCCAATACCTCGGCGCCGGCTTTGACGGTCAAATTGTCGAACTTCGCACCGATTTCCACCAATGTATAGTCGGCGTCGATGTCCGCGGTGCTGTCGGCGTGATCCGCCTGGTTGGCGAATTCAAAACTGTAAAGAAAGATTCCCGTGCCGCCGCTCAAACGAACACCGCTGGTCTCGGTCGAGGCATTCGGCGCATTCTGGTTTTCAAGCCCATAGTAATAAACGGAAAGCTTGCCCAGGGCCAGGCCGGTGTAACCCGCGTTGAACAGAACATGGTCGCTGTTGGTATCCTCGCCCAATATGCCGTTGACATTGGTGATATGAGCAAGCGTGACCTCGAAATTTTCAACGCTCTTATCGGACAACAAAACGCCGTCGTAGGTCTGCTGGTTTTGCCGCCAACCGACGTTGCCGACAAAGCGCTGGTTGTCCAACAGAATTTGTTGACGCCCGTACCTCGCCGTGAACCCCTCGTTCACGTATTGAAGATAGGACTGGTTCAGCTCGGTGCCGAGCGGATCGGCAACGACGGAATACTGTTTGGGATTGTCCGCCGGCAGGTTGTACTCCTCGTCACCCAGAGCATGTACGTCTTCCATTTCGACAAATGCCGAAAACCCTTTGTAGTCACCCGTTTTATAACCCAGGGCGGTGCGGACGGTCGAGGCGGTCGCGTCTTCCAGGGCGTTGTCCTGCTCCACGG
>DASVCP010000247.1:0-3433 GCA_036381555.1 Gammaproteobacteria bacterium | reverse complement strand
TACCTGACCGATGCGTACCTTGTTTACGCCGAGCATATTGGCACATCACCGGTTATCGTTTTCAATAAAGAGGATCTGGCCGAAACCAACCCTAATGATCAACTCGAACAGCTACAGCAACGTTACCGGCAACTGGGCTATCCGGTCATTCATAGCAGTTGCAAAGCACCCAATGGATTGGCAAGTTTGAAAAAACAACTTGCCGGACACATCAGCATACTGGTGGGACAATCCGGGGTGGGAAAATCATCGATTGTCAAAAATCTGCTGCCAGATCGCGACATACAAACAGGCGCCGTTTCAACAGCCACCGGCCTGGGCATCCATACCACCACCACAACCATGCTCTATCATTTGGAAGAAGGCGGCAATCTGATCGACTCACCCGGCGTGAGAGAATTCTCGCTCACCCATCTCGAACCGGAAACCATCCGCAACGGCTTTATCGAATTCCGCGAACAGCCGCCCTGCCGCTTCAACGACTGCACCCACCTGCGCGAACCCGGTTGCTCGGTCCTGGCCGCCGTCGAAGCTGGCAGGATCGATAAAGAACGATGGCAAAACTACAAAAAAATGCTAGAGGCTGTTTAGATAAACAAACTTAACCACGGAGCGCACGGAGAACACAGAGAAAAAAGAAAAGTCGAATTAGAGATAAGATAATAAATTATCCAAAGCTTTCTTGGTTTTTTAATAGAATTTTTTTAACTCCGTGCTCTCCGTGTCGTCCGTGGTTAGGATTTTTTCAACCCGGCGGCCAGGTGAATTGGCGGCCACCGAGCAGGTGCAGGTGGATATGGTAGACGGTCTGGCCGGCGCCTGAATTGCAGTTCATCACCACCCGGTAACCGTCCTCGGCGAAGCCGGCGTCGGCGGCCAGTTTCCTGGCGGTCAGGAACAGCTTGCCGATCAGCGGCGCGTCTTCCGGTTGTATGTCGTTGATAGTGGCGATGGGCTTCTTGGGAATGATCAGTATATGGGTCGGCGCCTGCGGATTGATGTCGCGAAACGCCAGTACCTCGTCGTCTTCATAAACTTTGTCGGCGGGGATCTCGCCTTTGATAATTTTGCCGAACAGGGTTTCGCTCATGATGGTCTCCCTCTATTCAATGGCTTAAATGACTTTCCGCTCGTTAAACGCGTGCGATAATGTGCCGCCATCCACGAATTCCAATTCACCCCCCAGCGGCACGCCGTGTGCGATCCGCGTCACCTTGATCTTCGCTTCGCGCGCCATTTCGGCGATATAGTGCGCGGTCGCCTCGCCTTCCACGGTGGGATTGGTGGCCAGAATCACTTCCGTGACCACATCGCTTTGCAACTGCTGCCTGAGCTTGTCCAACCCCAGCTCCGCCGGACCGATACCGTCCAGCGGCGACAAATGCCCCATTAATACGAAATACCGCCCGCGGTAACCCGCCACCTGCTCCAGCGCCAGTACATCGGCGGGCGATTCCACCACGCACAGCAAGCTCTGATCCCGGCGTTCATCGCGACAAATGTTGCAAACTTCGGTTTCAGAGAACGTCCGGCACTGATTGCAATGCCCGATCTTCTCCATCGCAGCCTTAAGCTTGTCGGCCAGCGCCACCGCACCCTGCCTGTCCCGCTCCAGCAAATGAAACGCCATCCGCTGCGCCGACTTGACGCCCACCCCCGGCAACACCCGCAAGGCTTCGATCAACTGTTCCAACAACGGCGAATAATTCATGGACTTTTAAATTTTAACCACGGAGCACACGGAGAACACAGAGGGCTTATAAAGAAAACAAAAAATAAACGACAAGCAACCGAGATTGCACACAGATTGTTCACTAAAATTTAAGTTCATTTACGGTTAATTTAGGTTTAACTTCTCTGTGCTCTCCGTGCCCTCCGTGGTTAGATATAGAATCAAAACGGCAGCTTCATGCCGCCGGGGAGATTCAGGCCGGAGGTCAACCCCGACATTTTTTCCTTGGTTGTCCGTTCGACCTTGTGTACCGCGTCGTTGACGGCCGCCGCGACCAGGTCCTCCAGCATATCCTTGTCTTCGCCGAACAGGCTGTCGTCGATTTTCACCCGTCTGACCTCGTGACCGCCGGTCATGACGACGGTTACCATCCCGCCCCCGGACTGCCCTTCGACTTCCAGGTTGGCCAGTTCCTCCTGGGCTTTCTGCATCTGTGCCTGCATTTTCTGCGCCTGCTGCATCAGGTCGCCAAGTCCACCTTTCATATCACTCTCCTAAATTGATAATTCATGAAACTACCGATGATTACAGTCGCAGACCGGATCAGGATTCAAGCGGACGAATACTATCAGGTTGAATTTCCGCACCAAACTTTTCCTTTAACGCCTGCACGATCTGGTCCTCTTCGATCGATTTCACCGCCGCCTGCTGCCGCTCGTCCGCCTGGCGGGCCATTTCACGCGCGGGTGTCTCTTTCACAGGCTCGCCGACTTCGATTTTCAGATTGATTTTCCTGCTCAAAAACTCGGACAGGATGTCGGCCAGCCGTTGTTCGAAATTCGGGTTGTACAACTGCGCGTGCTGCTCGCTCAACACCAGAGTAATCGCGTTTTCCTGCCACTGCCTGATCTCGCAGTTGGACGCAAGTTCAGCCACCATCCCCTTCAGGTTCAATGCGTCAAATACTTCTTTCCAGCGCCGGGGAGGCTTGCCGTCGAAACGCGTACCGGATGAAAGCGCGACGGGTGTTTCAGGTCTGACCGTGGGACCGGCGAATTTAACCGCGGCCGTTTGCACCGCGGGTTTTGGCGCTACGAACTGGGATCTCTTCGCAACCTGGCCGCCGGTATCGCCTTCATCCGCGGGGCGAAACGCCAGCATGCGCAACAACACCATTTCCAGGCCGCGGCGCGGTGTCGGCGACAGCGCCAGGTCACGTTTTCCCAGCAGAGCGATTTGATAATAAAGCTGAATGTCCTCCGCGTTTAACCGTTCGGCGTACCCCTGAATCCGCGCCAGGTCGTCGAAACCGGCATCGACGGCGTCGGGAACCCACTGCACCAGCGCCATTTGCTGCAATAGCCCCAGCAATTCGTCCAACACCACCGTGTAATCTGCCGCCAGTTCTTCAAGTTTGCCGACCGCCTGCAATAAAGCGTTGGCATCCTGGGAGATCAGTCCCTCCACCAACTCATAAACCGGCTCCCGGGAGATATACCCCAGCATGTTCGCGACTTCGGACGCCTTCACCGCGCCCTGCCCATAGGCGATCGCCTGGTCCAGCAGGCTCAAAGCATCCCGCATGCTGCCGTCGGCGGCGTGCGCCAGGTACTTCAACGATGCCGGTTCGTATTCAACCTGCTCGCTGTCGAGGATCTTCGCCAACTGTCCCTCAATCAGATCCAGCGGCATGCGTTTCAGGTTGAACTGCAAACAACGTGACAACACGGTTGCCGGCAGTTTCTGCGGATCGGTGGTGGC
>DASVCP010000246.1:0-4175 GCA_036381555.1 Gammaproteobacteria bacterium | reverse complement strand
CGCCCGGCCTTAAAGTGAATCGAGCCGGGCGAATCAACAAAACTCAGGACGCTATAAACCGCTCCTCGCGCCGGCCTGCCTTATCTCACTTGCAAGCGCGTTCGTCAGTTCCGCTTTATTCATAGTCGAACGGCCGTTTATATGGTGCTCGCCGGCCAGCTTGTAGAGGTCATCCCGGGTCTTTGATTGCAGTTGCGCCTCGATTCCATCCACCTTTTCCGGTGTCTGTTCATCACCGCCTGTGCGTTCGCCCCCGCTGAGCCGTTCCTTCACGGCGTCCAGCAGCTCTCCGCGTTTCATCCGGGAGGTGACCGGCACACCGTAATCCTTCGCGATCGCCAGCAGTTCATCCCGGGTGCGCAGGTTGAGGCCGTAGACATGCTCGTGCTCACCGACGCTGTAAGGAAGGTCTTCGGATGCCTCCGCCTGTTTGAGTTCCTCGATCATCTGCTCCAGGTATTGTATGGCTTTCTTGCGCTGGGCCTTCTCGCTTGCATTCCACGCGTTCTTGCCGGCGCGTTTGTGCGCCACTTTAAATTTTTTACCTTCCATGTACGTCATGTAACTGTTGGCGTCGAGCTTGTCGACGCGCTGGTGGGAAACGATCAGCCAGTTGTACGCGGTTCCGACCGGCGCACCCGATTCCTCCGGTGCACGGGCCGCGCGCCGCTTGGTGGTTTGGTAGAAAATTTCCCATTCATCAGGACTGAGTTTGCGCTCCCGCCACTCTCCCTGGTCGTAACGCCACTTGTGCGTGCCGCCGATCCGCATGCCCGTGTAACTTTTGCCCCGGTACTGCTTGAAGCGATTGTAACCCTGGGTTTTCTGTTTGCCGTTTACAGCCATCTCGCACCCTCTATGATTCGCGTCCATCTCTCTGGTTTGTTCATATAAATTCGCTTGAGTTCTACTTTGGTCGGGTTGTCTCCCCTCTTGCAGAATGTTTTTGCTACACTGCGCATAGGTATTCGGCTCATGGGGCAGATACGTTACGGAATCTGGAATAACGGCTAGCGGTGCTCACAATGAAAATTAATGACAGCATGCAACAGACTTACCCAACCCTGCGCCTCGCCCTTTTCGCGCTTGCCCTATGCGGATGTTCTTCCACAGTCGAAATACACCGGCCCGATCAAGAGCTGCTTCAAATAATCCATCAGAACGTTGACGATGCCGCCGCACAATACAAAGTCATGAAGGCAAAACTGCCGCCCGGCAGATTTCCGAAAACATACCACGCCGACAGTGACGAACTGGAAACCAGCGACTCGGGCTGGTGGTGCAGCGGCTTTTATCCCGGCGTTCTGCTTTACCTCTTTGAGCAAACCCGCAACCGGGAACTCTATGACGAGGCCCTGCGGATTTTAAAGATTCTGGAAAAGGAGCAGTACAACACCGGCACCCACGACCTGGGATTCATGATGTTCAACAGCTTCGGCGCCGCCAACCGAATAAACCCCAAGCCGGAATACAAAGACATCCTGATCAACAGCGCCCGATCGCTGGCCGGCCGATTCAGTCCGGCCGTGGGCCTCATCAAATCATGGGATTCCAAGGAAGGGGATTACCTGGTGATTATCGACAACATGATGAACCTGGAGCTGCTGTTCTGGGCGGCAAGGACCAGCGGCGATGCGTCTTTTTATGACATCGCCGTCACCCACGCCGACAACACTATCAAAAACCATTTCCGCGACGATCACAGCTCCTACCACGTCCTCAATTACGACCCAAAAACCGGCGCCGTCAACGAGAAGAAAACGGCGCAGGGTTACTCCGACGAGTCGGCCTGGGCGCGGGGCCAGGCGTGGGGGTTATATGGTTTCGTGGTGACGTACCGGGAGACGAAAGATGAAAGATATCTGCAACAGGCCAAACATATCGCCGATTTCATATTGACCCACCCCAACCTGCCGGCGGATAAAATCCCCTACTGGGATTTCAATGCGCCGAATATCCCCCATGCCCTGCGCGACGCTTCCGCCGCCGCCATCATCGCCTCGGCGTTGCTGGAGCTGCACCGCTATGTCGATTCGAAAACCGCGAGCCGTTACCTCGCCGCCGCCGAAACCATCCTGACGACGTTATCCTCCCCGGAATATAAAGCCCAACCCGGCACCAACGGCGGCTTTATCCTGAAACACGGCGTCGGCCATTTTCCGCACGGAACGGAAATTGATGTGCCGTTGACCTATGCGGATTATTATTTTGTGGAGGCGATGAGAAGATACAAGCAGATATTTGACTAGAACCTGCTCAAAATTACCTCCTGTTTTGCACTCTGATTCTTCTGCCCGTTAATTTTTATAGTGAAGAGCGACGGTGTCGTATAAGTAAACCGGCTTATCGTTACCCGGCCACCTCCGTGACTCGTCATTTTCAAAGATAATGACTTCATAGCCTCCGGTCAACCCGCTACCCCATTCAATCGCCACATGCGATTCCCTTCTAAACACATCAACAGGAAACGAACTAATATTGAATATCCGGTGATTATTTTTTAATTCACCAATAAATTCTTTATAACCATCATGGCCCGGTGAAAAAAACTTTCTGTCGCCGCTGTATTTTCTATACATATCATCAACCAGAATAAAAATTTCTCTATAATCTTCCTCGCTATACTTCTTCAACCTTAGTTGAGCTCCATCCAAGCCGCCTGGAACCAGCGGCATGTATTGGAACAGCCATAGAATCAAGCACAGAAAGATGCTTATTATGGACTCCTTATTTCTGGATTGCTTTTCGAAAAGCTTAAATACAGGAATCAACGTGAAAATCAAAGCAGTTACCGCCAACCCGATAACAATAAGAGGTGTGAACAAAAAACCGAAATAAGCCGGGTCCAAAAAGTATCCGGAAGCAATGCTCATTGCCTTAACAGCAAGAAGGCATGCCAAAACAATAAATACTTCTTTATAACCGAACAGAATCTTTTTCATTTCAAGCTAACAGTGGGAAAACAATCGCAAGCAGCTTCCCGGCGAACCAGATCATCGACTCTGGTCCTGACGGCTGTTTGATTTCCTTATCAAAAACCTGGGTTAGAAACTGGCCAGCTTCCCGCCGGCATTACGCCGCCGACGAGATCCCCCCGTACTTCATCAGCCACTCCCGGGTCGCCTGGTCGGTGCCCAGCTTCCGGCCCTGTCTCCGTTCCTGGCGCATGTAGTGCTTGATATGGCAGGCCTGCCCCACCAGCCGCAGCATCAGATCGACCGGCTTTTCCTCGAACCTGACGCCGACTTCATAACCGCTCCCCGTGTCGCGGCACCACGTCACCGTGCCCCGGGTTTCGAAGGGGGGCTTTTGCAGCGGTATTCGGATATAAACCGTCGAGCCTTCGGCATGGGGAAGCCGCGATTTGAAGCACAGCCCGCCTTCACTCAGATCCTTGAGGGTTCTGCGGCTGACAGGGGCGTCAACCCGCATGTACAAAGTCATGCATTGGATGGTCACATCGAACACATGTCGAATATGAAATCGCATCGGTACGATCTCCCGGGTCACTGGAACTCGGGAGACGATTATAGCCCATAATTTATATAAAAAACTGTTTCACGTCCGTCCGCGGCCTGCTGTGTGTGATGGAATGCCTGGCGGACGCGATGAAGTTTGAGTTGTATTATCGGCTGGATGAAGACAACAAACAGGCCAGCCATTTCAAAACCTGATAAAACTTAATTTGACCTCTTCTCCTTCAAGAGGGATAAAACCGGCCCCGGCTCTTATATTTCGACTCAAGTTTAAGGGACTTTTGCCGATGGTTCACATGAGACCCTCATTTACTCAGGCCAGAGCGAAACACGAAAGGACCGCTAATGATATACGGATTTAGCCGGTTGGCTCCAGGTACTTTTATTTTCAGGTACATACAACGCTTTTTGTTATCGATGGCCGTGCTGCCATGGCTGTCGCTGGCTGTTGCCCAGCCGGCGCCTAAAGCGACGCTTTTCGTTCCCGACCTCCAGGGAGCCAGCTGGTTCTGGGAGCAAACGATCAAGATCATGCATGCGGCCGCGGAAGACCTGAATGTTGATTTGACAGTGGCTTATTCCCGTTCCAATTCCTATAGTTTGAAAAAAGACGGGCTCAAAGCACTGGACGAACGGCATAAGGCCGATTTTTTTCTCACCGGCTACTGGATTGCCTCAACTCAGTTTCACCTGCAACGC
>DASVCP010000245.1:0-10335 GCA_036381555.1 Gammaproteobacteria bacterium | reverse complement strand
TGCTGCAAACATTTTTCACCACACCCACCGGGTTGCTGCAATTGACGGACTTCATGTCGATCCACGGCGACGAGGCGCGCCGCCTGCTGCAGCCACAACGCGAGATCCTCAGGATTATCGAAGTACTCGAAGGTGAAGTGGAGGTCGAAGTTTTTTATCAACCGCGGCCCGATTATGGCCGTCATCATCCGAAGTTGCGCCTACGCGGCGCGCTCGGTTTCGCCTGCGAGTATCGCGATCAGCTGTTTCTGCTGCACAGCGACATGCGGCTTGCGCTTTCCCGCGAGGAAGGCTGCGTTCACGGCCGGATAACGCTGACGCCGGGTGATAAGCGGCATTTGTCGCTGAGCTTCGTGCAGGACGAAATCGCCGTCATCCTGCCGTTGGGCGAACAGGCCGATCGCCGCATGAGCCGCACAGTCGGCTGGTGGCGCGAGTGGAGCGATCGC
Organism: Gammaproteobacteria bacterium; assembly: GCA_036381555.1. Lineage (GTDB taxonomy): Bacteria > Pseudomonadota > Gammaproteobacteria > HTCC5015 > HTCC5015 > DASVCP01. The sequence continues at coordinate 9,886 of DASVCP010000245.1, read as the reverse complement.
TGCACTTACAACGGGCCTTATCGCGACATGGTGTTGCGCAGCGTGTTGACCCTTAAATTGATGACATACAGTCTTTCCGGTGCGTTGATCGCCGCGCCGACCACGTCACTGCCGGAGGAGCTGGGCGGGGTTCGCAACTGGGATTACCGTTATTGCTGGCTGCGGGATGCCGCTTTGACGCTGCGCGCATTCATGGACCTTGGATTCACCGAGGAAGGCCGGGCATTTCTGAACTGGCTGCTGCACGCAACACGCCTGACCTGGCCGCGCCTGCAGGTACTGTACGATGTACACGGTGAATCCCGTGTGCCCGAATTTTTTTTGGAACACCTCGAAGGCTACAAGGGTTCCAAGCCCGTGCGAATCGGCAACGCCGCCGACATGCAGATCCAGATGGACGTTTACGGCGAAGTGGTGCTCGCCAGTTATAACTTTGTATTGCGCGGAGGCAATCTCGACCGGGTGGAAAGCCGGTTGCTGTCGGGATTCGGGCGCGTGGTGTGCCGTCACTGGCGCGACGCCGATCATGGCATATGGGAACGCCGCGATCAGCCGCGCCACCACACCTATTCGAAACTGATGTGCTGGGTCGCTTTGGACCGTTTGTTGAAATTGCATGAGTGGGGCAAGGTGAAAGTTCCCGAGGCTGAATTCCGCCGCGAGCGCGACGCGATTCGCCATTCGATCGAAACGCAAGCCTACGACGAGCGGCTGCAAAGCTTCACTGTCTCGTTCGAAGACAAGGAAATCGATTCCAGCCTGCTGTTGCTGTCGCGTTACGGATTTATCGATCCCAGAGACCCGCGCATGGCCGGCACTTTCGCACGCATCGAACGCGAACTGACACACAACGGCCTGGTGCATCGCTACCCCAGGGGATACGATGATTTTCTGCCGCCGGGCGAGGGCGCATTCTTCATTACCAGTTTCTGGTCGGTCAGTTATTTTGCCAGTGTCGGTGACCTGGAATCCGCCACCAAGCGTTTCGAGCGGTTGCTGCATTGCGCCAACGATCTTGGTTTGCTCTCCGAAGAGGCCGACGTCGCCACCGGCGAACTACTTGGCAATTTTCCACAAGCGTTCAGTCATCTCGGCTTGATAACCGCGGCGCTGTCGCTGATGGAGGCCGAGCGCATGCAAACGGTGACTCATGAATGAACTGTTGACGTTAAATTATCCCTATATCGCGTTCAGCGGACTGATTGCCACGGTGGTTATGACCACGCTGATGCAGGGTAGCCTGGAACTGGGATTTTCGAGGTTAAGTATGCCGCTGTTGGTGGGAACGATATTTAGCGGCCACCGCAGCCTTGCCGTCATTCTTGGTTTCACTCTGTACTTTCTGGGTGGCGTACTATTTGCTTTTATTTATTTGTTCTTGTTTTCGGCGATCGGCACCACGCATTGGTTGGCGGGATTGGCGATCGGGGCATTTCATGGTTTGTTTTTTCTGGTGGTGGTACTGCCCGTGCTACCTTACCTGCATCCGCGCATGGCCACCGAGTATGACGGACCGAGCGTGCTCCGCCGCCTGGAACCGCCCGGATTCATGGGACTTAACTATGGTTATCGCACGCCGTTAACCACTATTGTCGGTCATACCTCGTATGGGCTGATAATGTCGCTGTTTATCCCTTTGATTCCGTAACAGACCGTACATAGAACGAGCCTGGGAAATCATGGAAGAATCGGAAGCTTCGCGAGATGACGGTACATCCCCACCGGTTGCGGAAGTCATTCCGCGCGCCACCTACCGCTTACAGCTTCACAGCCGTTTTACTTTCCTGCAGGCCGCGCAACTGGTGCCTTACCTGGATGCGCTGGGTATCAGCCACTGTTTTTCTTCACCCTATCTGAAGGCGCGTCCTGGCAGCACGCACGGCTATGATGTCGTCAATCATCGCGAGCTGAACCCGGAAATCGGCACGCGCAGCCAGTTCAACCGGCTTTGCCGCGAACTGAAAAATCACGGTATGAAGCAGTTGCTCGACATCGTGCCGAACCACATGGGGGTAATGGGCAGCGACAATGCGTTGTGGCTGGAAATGTTGGAAAACGGTCGTGCCACCCGTAACCAGTTTTTTGACATTCATTGGGATTCTGCGCAGCCCTCGCTGCGAGGCAAGGTGCTTTTGCCCATACTCGGCGATCATTACGGGACTGTCCTGGAAAGAGGCGAAATCCAGCTGTCTTTCGATACCGACAAGGGCTCCCTGCAGGCGCATTACTACGAACATACTTTTCCTCTGGACCCACAGACCTATCCGCTGGTGCTTGCCTACCAGCTCAAGCAACTGGAACCGGAAGTGGACTCGGGGACTTTCGAGGAATATCAAAACCTCATTGACGCCTTTAAGCAACTGCCCCAGCGGGACGAGACCTCCCGCGAAGGAATTATAAAAAGGCTGCGCAACAAGGAACTTTACAAGCGCCGCCTTGCAGCTCTTTGCACCCACCATTGGAAGATCACCAGATTCATCAACCGCAGTCTTAAAGCGTTTAACTCGCGCACCAGCGCCGCGATGAAGCGGCTGCATGCACTGCTTGATCTGCAGGCTTTCCGGCTTTCCTATTTTCAGGTTGCGGCCGATGAAATCAACTACCGCCGCTTTTTTGACATCAATACGCTGGCCGGCCTGCGTGTCGAACGGCGCGAGGTATTCGAGAAAACCCACTCGTTGATCCTCAAACTGATCGAAGACGACCGGGTGCACGGTTTGCGAATCGATCATCCGGACGGGCTCTTCAATCCGCCCGGTTATTTTGAGCAACTGCGCAAGCGCGTCAACGAAGTCGCTCCTGCGAAAAACCAGCCGTTTTACATCGTTGCGGAGAAAATTCTGATCGGTGATGAACATCTGCCCGATAACTGGGCGATAGACGGTACAACCGGCTATGAGTTCGCCCACGTTTGCAACGGCCTGTTTGTGTATGATGACGCCGAACGTGAGATCGACGACATTTACGCGAATTTCACCGGCCGCAGTTTCGATTTTGACGAGCTGGTTTACAACTGCAAGAAACAGATCATCGAAAATCAGCTTGCCAGCGAACTGACCATGCTCAGCTATTCCCTGAACGACCTGGCCCAGCAGGATCTGTATACGCGCGATTTCACCCTGCTGGGTTTGCGTCGCGCGCTTGCCGAAGTCACCGCCTGTCTGCCCATTTACCGTACCTACCCCAGCACAGGCGCGTTGTCGGAACCCGATCAGGCTTATGTCAAAGCCGCGCTCAACGAAGCGAAGCGCAGAAGCCAGGCAACAGACATTACCATTTACGATTTTGTCGGTGAAATTTTGCTGGGTCATGACCTGACCGATAAGCCGCCGACATACCAGGCCGAGGCGTTGCGTTTCGCCATGGCATTCCAGCAGTATACTGCGCCTGTCATGGCCAAAGGCCTGGAAGACACGGCGCTTTACATCTACAACCGGTTGCTTTCGTTAAACGATGTCGGCAGTCACCCCGCTCAATTCGGGGTTTCACTGGATCAGTTTCACGACGCCAACCGCTACCGGTTGACGCACTGGCCGCACGCGATGCTGACCACCTCGACACACGACACCAAGCGCAGCGAGGATGTCCGCGCACGGATTAACGTGTTATCCGAACTGTATAACGACTGGCAACAGCATTTGCAGCGTTGGCTGGAAATCAACCAGGCGGGAAAACGATTTATCAACGGCCAGGCCGCGCCAAGCCGCAACGACGAGTATCACCTGTACCAGATTCTGGTGGGCGTGTGGCCGTTGGAGCCGGTCGATCATACCGGTTTGAACGAACTGCGCGAACGTGTCGGCAATTACATGCTGAAGGCCGTACGCGAAGCCAAGGTGCATACTTCCTGGCTAAACATCAACGAAGAATACGAGCAGGCGGTGGCGGATTTTGTCGCCGCACTGTTAAGCGACGTCGACAACGCCTTCCTGGCCGATTTCATCCCCTTTCAGAGGCGCGTTTCACATTTCGGCATGCTGAACAGCCTGTCACAAACCGTTCTGAAGCTTTGCGTGCCCGGCGTGCCAGACATCTACCAAGGCAACGAAATATGGATGTTCAACCTGGTCGATCCGGACAATCGTCGTCCGGTCGATTATGAACACAGGCAAATGTTGCTGAAGACTCTGCGCGAACAGGCCGATGGCGACACGGTGGCGCTGATTCATGAACTGATGGACAACCTGCCGGACGGCCGCGCGAAACTGTATCTCACCTGGCGGCTGCTCAACTGGCGCAGACAGTATCCGCAACTGTTTGAATCAGGCGACTATGAACCGCTGTACGCCGAAGGCGAAAAGTCGGAACATATCTGCGCGTTCCTGCGGCAGCATCGGCAAATGCGCCTGATTGTAATTGCTCCTCGCTGGTACGCGCGCCTGACGCAAGACAGCAGCCACTGGCTGTCGGCCGAAGCCGTATGGGGCGACACCCACCTGAATCTTCCACAAGGCCGTTACCGGAACCTGCTCACCAATGAAACGCTTGATGCCGGCGAACAGACCGGCATATCGCAAGCTTTGTTGAACTTCCCCGTGGCCGTGCTGGTTAATGAGTGAAAAAACAACCGAACGGAAGAGAGCCTAATTTTATTAAAAATTAACCACGGAGAACACGGGGAAGAAAATTAAAAACTTTTTGAGATTGATAAGCTGCTTTGATTGGAATCCTGAATCACTCGGAGCAAATCATTTCTGGTTTCCGGTGCCTGCATCTATTGACTGATGCGAGAATACAAAAGTTCTAATTCCTCAAAATAAATTTAACACTTATTTCTTTTATTCTCCGTGCCCTCCGTGGTTAAATTCTTGAAAAATAAAATCTCTCTCCTTATTCAGGCCATAGCGACCAGATTGCCGACCAGGCGGGTAAATTTTGCACAGGCGTGGCGTTTAATTCATCATGGGTGGCGTAAATCACGGGATCTTCCAGCGACTCGTCCAGCGGCAGCGGGTTGTCGGACAGGTTGGCGAACAATGACAGGGTACTGGTGTCGTCGAAACGCCAGGCGGCGGTCAGTCCCCGCTCACCGATCAACTGCCAGACCGCCTGCGGTTTCGGCGAACGTTCCAGTAAAGGCACGATGTATTTTTCCCGCAACGCCAGCAGCGTTTTGTGCCTATCGCACCATCGCGCGGCGGCGGGTTTATCGAGCGCGTTCCAATCCAGCACGCTGCGCTTGAACGTTTCTATTGCAATCGGGTCGGGGATCTTTTTCCGCAGGGCCGGGTCGCTGAACTCCGGAAAGCGGGCGAATTCATTGCGCCGCCCGTCGCGAACCTTGCCCGCCAGTTCATCTTCAAAATCGCAGAAAAACAGAAACGGCTGTTTCGACGCCCACTCCTGCCCCATGAACAACAGGGGAATCTGCGGCATCAGCAACAGGATCGCCGTGGCCGCGTGTAGCGGTTCATCATCGATCAGCATCGACAGACGCTCACCGAAGGCACGGTTGCCCACCTGGTCATGATTCTGCAGGAACGCGACAAAGGATGCCGGCGACAAGTCGGCACTGGGTTCACCGCGGCTGCGGCCGTCTCGATATTCCGAAGGTTCGCCCTGGTAGGCGAAACCTTCCGTCAACGCGCGGCCCAGGTGCGCCAACGGCCGGTCGGCATAATCCCGATAATAGCCGCCGGTCTCTCCCGTCAAAACCACACGCAGGGCATGATGAATATCATCGTTCCACTGCGCGGCATAGGCCGGTTTGCCGTCGGGTGACTCGGTTTCCATGCGCAAATAACGGGCGGCGTTGTGATCGTTTTCCAAAACCAAATGCACGTGACGCTGGCGTGCCGGACCTTGTTTTACCGCCCGGCTGATTGCCTGCAATATGTCGGGGGCCGAGTCGTCACAGATGGCGTGCACCGCGTCCAGGCGCAGACCGTCAAAATAATATTCTTCGAGCCAGTAAAGTGCGTTGTGGATAAAGAACCATCGCACCGTTTCGCTGAGTTCGCCGTCGTAGTTGATCGCGTCGCCCCAGGGCGTGCTGTGGCGATGCGTGAAGAAATCCGCCGCATACGCGGACAGATAATTTCCCTCCGGCCCGAAATGGTTGTACACCACATCCAGCAACACCATCAGCCCTTTTTGATGCGCGCTTTGCACCAGATCCTTTAAGTCATCGGGCGTGCCATAGGCCGACTCGGGCGCGAACGGCAACACGCCGTCGTAACCCCAGTTCCGCCTGCCCGGAAAATCCGCCACGGGCATCAGTTCGATCGCGGTTACACCCAGATCGAGCAGATAATCCAGTTTGTTCTTAACGCCCTTGAAGGTGCCCTCGGGGGTAAATGCGCCCACATGCAACTCGTACACCACCGCCTGCTCCCAGGGACGGCCGCGCCATGCTCCGTCCCGCCAGTTCCATGCCTGCGGGTCGATCAGTTGACTCGGCCCGTGCACGTCTTCGGGTTGACAACGGGAAGCCGGATCTGCGACGCGCAGATCGCCATTGATCATGAACTGGTAGCGACTACCGGTTTGCGCCCGCTCCGTGTCGACACGGTACCAGCCTTCCTCCTCCCGCCGCATCGGCAATATCAACTCGCGACCGTTCTCCGTCAACAAAACCAGCTCCACTTTTTCCGCTGAAGGCGCCCACAGACGGAACCCTATCCGCCCGTCGGGCAGGTATACCGGGCCGAAAGGCATGTGATGTGCGCGTTTAACCAAAATGTTTATCCTCGCAGGTCACTTTCATCGATTCTTGAACTATCGCAAAAATCGCGCCACCATGTTATCAAATCCAATTCCTTGAACGGTTCCTCGCTACCACACATGGCCCCACTGCTGGGAAATTTTTCTATATATTGCTAGACTTGCCTGCTCACCGGCAGGCTGACATGAAAAAAATCCTTCTTTTTATATTGTTGATTTGCAATTTGGTCCCGGCAACGATTCTGCACGCGCAAACGATCGAAGTGCCTGAGGATTTCTCAACCATTCAGGCCGCAATCGACGCCGCGCAGAGCGGCGATACCGTTTCCGTCGCTCCGGGTGTGTACACCGGCAGCATACAGCTGGCGGAGGGTGTTCAGCTGCACGGCGAGGAAACCGCGAGAACCATCCTGCGTTCAAGCGGGGCGGAACCTGTCATACAGATGTCCGGTCTCAACAATATCGTTATTCGCAACTTCACATTTGCCGACAGCGAGACAGGAATCAGCATTGCAAACAGCACCAACGTCGATATCAACAACAATGTATTCGACGTCGGCGGCAACGGCACCGGCATTGTCATCACCAGCCTGGGCTCGAGCGTCAATATCGAAAATAACACCTTCTTCGGCAGCGAAACCGCCATCGACGGCTTTTCCGAAGCTTCGACCATTCGCAACAATATTTTCGCCTTCAACGGCAACGCCTTGAGCGGCGACACCAATCAGGACAACGTATCCTTCAACTGCTTTTCCGGGGATGCGATCGGGGCCGATGCAACCACGGGCGATCCCGATTTCGTCGATATCGACGCGCGCGATTTCCACCTTCGCACCGATTCGCCGTGCATAGACGCCGGCACCGGCACCGATGCGCTGGACAACACGGAAGCCGACGCCGGGGCATACGGCGGACAACTCGCCGACACGCGGCCGTTCCCGGTCGCGCAACCGCAGGCAACCGCGGTCGCAACCAACACGCCGTCCGTGTTCAATCTCGAAATCAACTGGCCGGCTAACCGGGATTACCGGGTGGATGGCTATCGCCTTTATTACGACTCGGACCAGTCCGGCGAGCCTTACGAGGGTACGGACGCCCAGGATGCGGGTGGACAGCCTGTCTCCTCACCGATCGATGTCGGCAACGTCACCGGTTTTACGCTGCATAACCTAAGCGCCGTGGCGGACACGCCCGATACGCCGGTACTGCAGAGCGCATCCCCCAGCAACCAAACCGTTGTTCTGCGCTGGTCGGGAGTGGCGAATGCAGACGGTTATCGCATCTATTACGGGATTGCTTCCCTGGATGAAAACACCGTTGATGTCGGTAATGTCAACTCGCATCAAATCCAGGGTCTGGAAAACGGCACGGTTTACCGGCTGGCGGTCACCGCGATAAGCCAGCCGAGATATCACCTGGCGGTAACCGCGGTCGATAACGAGGCATCGGAGCCCAATGAAAGCGAGTTCTCCGAGGCACGCAGCGTAGCGGTGGGAGAGGAGCAGGAAAGCCCGCTGTCGAATGAAATGACCGCCATTCCGGAAACCGTCGAACCGTATCCGGATCTGCCGGACCAGGGGGATATTAGCTGCTTCATTGCTACCGCCGCTTACGGGCACTACTCGAAACCGCAAGTGCAGGTATTGCGCGATTTCCGTGATGCTTATCTGATAAAGTATTCCGCCGGACGCGCTTTCGTCGAATGGTATTATGCCTGGAGTCCGGCAGCGGCTGCGTTTATCAGCGAACATCCATTGTTGAAAACGATCACTGCCTGGGCCTTGCTGCCCCTGGTCGGTATCGCATACTTTCTGGTGTACTCCACGCCGTTGATGCAACTCGGCCTGTTATTGCTTTGTTGCCTGCCGGCTCTGTGGATCGTTTCCCGCAAGTTCAATTTCCGGACCATCAAACCATGATCGGTTTTACGATACGAAAACTAATCGCCGCGGCAACCGTGTTATCGATGTTGCTTGCGTGCCCCACCGTTTTGGCTCAGGAGCCGGACGGTTCGCCAATAATCATACCCGAAGAAAGCCCTGCTTCGTTCCTGGTGAAAGGTCCGCCAAAACCGCCACGCTGGGCCTTGGAAATCAAGGCCGGGGACTTTGAACCGGATCTCGACGAGTGGCAAACGTTTTTCGGCGAAGAAACGTCCAATGAAATCGGCATTGCCTTCGCTTACAAGTTAAAACGCTGGCTGGAAGTCGGGGCGGCCGTCGACTACATACGCGACAAGGGTGCAGGCCGGCTGCCGCTGAACGGTGATGTCGGTGGAAACGTGACATACAACCTGTTCCCGGCCCACGTCTATGTGCTGCTGCGTGGTGTTTTTCACGAAAATCAGCGCATCGTGCCTTATGTCGGCGGCGGTTTCACCCGCGCTTATTATCGGCAGAAAATCGACAACCAGGGCAGTCGCCGGGGCGAAACCGACGGCGAACATACCCGCGCGGGACTACAGATCCTGTTGGATTGGATCGATCGGGACGGCGCCTCCGGGCTACAAAGTGAAGTGGGCATCAACAATACTTATCTGATTCTGGAAGTGAAGAAGTTCAGCGCCGACGTCGAGGGTATCGAACTGGGCGGCGAGAGTGCGATGATTGGGTTGTTGTTTGAGTTTTGAGAATTCTTTTCTCGCGCAGAGACGCTGAGGCGCGGGGAATAAAATTGGCTGAATGTTCCATTTACGTCTTTGTTGGAGCGGACTTTTGATTGTGCCGTCCGCCTGCTGACACACCATCTTCCTTCCACAGATCTCTGGAGCCGATCATGCCACCGTCGTGATGCAGGAGTGCCATGACCAAGGAATAGGGGACTTTTTCGTCCGACTACTTCCATTAAGTTTGGGTGGTGAACCAGAACTTTCTGGACGTGCCGCCGTCGTGATGCGGAAGTGTTATGCCTAAGGACGGGGGACTTTTTCGTCCGGCTGCTGACAGGTGGTTCCATTTGAGTTCGGGTGGTGAACTGGAACTTTCTTGATTGTGCCGCCGTCGTGAGGCATCAGCGCCATGATTAGAGAATGGTGGACTTTTTGGATCCTGCCGTCCGCCTACTGACAGGTGACCCATTTGAATTTGGTAGTGAACCAAAACTTTCTGGGTCGTGCCGCCGTCGTGATGCATCAGCGCCATGATTAGAGAACCGTGGACTTTTTGGTCGGAGTGATAGGATTTGAACCTACGACCCCTGCCTCCCGAAGGCAGTGCTCTACCAG
>DASVCP010000244.1:0-6895 GCA_036381555.1 Gammaproteobacteria bacterium | reverse complement strand
TTTCTTCTATTTCGATCTTACAATAAAAGCACCGCTCAGCCATTGACCATGTTACTTGGTTGATTCGATACCACCCTTCCCGCTCTGACAAAACTAAACCTTCGTATGGCGGGAATGGCAACGTAACTTCTTTACTGCCGCCCATAAATTTTTTATGTTCGGCATCCCAAATGGTAAGCGCGAGATTGACTTTGTATTCCATATCAGCAGAATTCATAACGATTGGCTAAAACGCGGAGGCGCGATAGCGCCGGAGTCGTTTTAAGCCACTTGTTAAGCATTTTTTTTACTAATACTAAATAGCATCCCCACTGGAGATTTTCTAACTTTGTTAGACTCATCAGCAAGTTCTCTAATAGAACGGGGGATGTCCTTAAGTTTCGGAGCATCCAATAGTTGATCTGCGGCTATTGCCGCAAGTCCCCAAACTGCCATTCCTGTTACTGCAGCTGCCACCCCAAGAGAACCTGTAACCACCCAAGATCCAATATCCTTCCCAGCAAATTTCCATTGCTTAGCCTCTAGTTCATCAATGTTCTTTTTATGCTCCAGGAATGCCCCATAAATATTGTCGAATATATGGTCTCGACTTCGATGGAAATTGGCTGGATTAGAGTTCACGATTTCATCTATACCATCACCCAACATGGCTCTGATTTCTTCCATTGCACCCTGCTTCCTAATATCAATCAGTGCATCAATTGGTATATTTCCCAGCCATACCATTTCGTTCTTAGCAAGGTCTTGAAGACCCCTAACAATATGTAAATCACGATCCCCTGTCTGTGACTCTGCGCGCTCTGAATCGTACTCCATCTTCCATGCCAGATACCGCCACGAAGTTGGCGCATCGATAATTGGAGTACCATTGAGCCTTCTGGATTTAATTAATAGCTCGTTGCTTACACTCATTCTTCCCAATGCTTGCGAGGCCAGCAGCACGCCAGGCGAATTAACAAAGGGCTTATAGTGTTCATCGTCCAATGCTTGTTTTAGCTGAGATGCCAAATCCCCTTCCCATTCTGTATCGAAGAGGACTCTGCTGACATCGTCAATTTCCGCTACAGCACGCTCAATGGTGTCTAATCCTTGCGCAAACTCCAGTAGCTCTTCAAAAGACTCAAATTTTCTACCAAATAGTTTGCCTGCATGTATTATTGAGTCTTCTTTGCCAAGCGTGTGAAAAAACTCTCGTTCTTCTTTTTGTAACGCAGCTCGATCTGGAAGAATAACGATAATGGGCACATCCAAGTCCGCGCAAGCCAAATCCTTATACTGAAGAATATTCAAAGCATGTTTAATGAAATAGTAGGCTTGGCTTTCTTTTGGGTAGTTTTCGAAGATGTGCTTAGATCGTAAAAAAGGGTCTGGCAGTACGATAGTGTCTGTAAATATCCCGCACTTAGATGCAATATTCTCATCATTGGAGGGAAACAGATCCCCTCCAAATATCCCTTTTATATTTCCATGCATATCCTCAACATGTATATGAGCAATCTCACCCATGCTTGACCAAAACTCGTCGATAATTGCTAAAAAATCTGCAAGGTACTCTGTAACCTCCTCGATTGCTTTAGGGCTACGAGTGAGAGCGCGCCCCGCATGGTGGGGAGTGAGGTTCCTTTCAACCATGGTCTTGTAGAAATGACCGAAGTTTCGCTCAATAAATTCGAAATAAAGCGTTTGAATTTCGCTGAGGGATGCAGATTTTTTTAGCTCTTCTCGATCATGCATCGCTGTAACCGCGAGTGCCATCGATCTTACTAGTCCATCGACCGTATCAAGATCCACCTCCCCATCAGGGCCGACCCTTACCGCCAAGAGACTTTCTTTTACTTTCAGCCCTTCAGCAATTTGAATTTTTCCTTCTTTGAATTTCTCGTGGAGAATTTTAAGGCGCCTTCGTAGGCGCGCTTCGTATTCTTTCTCTTCTTGAGACTTTTCTTCTTCAGACATTCGTCATTCCTTGATCTCTGCAGATGCTTAACGCTTAAATAAGCGGCCGAGGCGCGACAGCGCCGAGGTCACGCTTGATTTAGTTGTTAAATCGCAATACTCCGATTGCCCAGCCTTCTCAATCTTTTCCAGAGTTCGAGAATCGTTTCCTTTATATCGAATGCAATCGAGTTCCTGGTAACTCATTATCGAAATCATTTTGTCAATTTCAGCTTCCGTTTTGGGTTGCCGGCACACATAGCAATGATAGCTTTTATGGCCTTTATGAAACTCATTATCAGTTTCTTCCCAGGCAAATAATTCTGGGGCTTCCGATTCCGGAATTCCACAAGACACACAACATCCGTCTTCTACATAGAAATCACCAGGCGCATTTAATTTATGAGGTATTCGTTTAGTCATTTTGGATTTAACAGTGTGAAACAGAGGAATCATTCCTCTGTTTCTATATTAGATGGAATCAATCCACCTAATTTTTCGAGGTTTATCGAAGTAATGTATTTAAGGCATTGTTTTCCAATCACTTTGCCCGAACCTCCGCTTTTCTTGAACTATATCAGGGTTGATCGTTTCCACCCTGTTTTTAATTCCCCGTCAAATCTACACCAAGTTTGGTGCCAATAAAAGAAAAGCACTGCGCCCGCATCAACGCCTGAACGGCAAAACGGGAAGTCCGGCCCGGTGTTGATGTGTTTAAGGTATCGATGAGTTTGAAATACAGGCCATCACCGGCAAACAGCCGGGGCGACAAAATGGACACGAAACGGTGTTCGGCTTTGGCCTGTGTTGGCCGATCCGGGCAAGATTGGTCAACGTCGTTCGGGGACAACCTCTCCAGGCCGGCCTCTTATATATTTTTTCGAGCAACTAGAACCTATCTCAAAATGTAGCGAGCGCAGATGAGACGAGGCAAAAATGTCCGAAAAAGCGGAGTTTACACGTAGTAAATGAGCATTTTGAGGACATTTTTAACGACGTATCAGCTAGCACAGTAATTTTGAGATAGGTTCTAGGAGCGTACAACGGGTAACGATTGACTGATTGAAAAATCCGAATGCGGCTCCGGGGTTTACCTGGGGCGTAATGACTATAAGCTCGCATTTGCAGAAATAAAGTATTAGTCCGAATTGATTCTTTACCAGTCCTCGCGCAAATTACTCTTGATTTTGACACCGGTGTCATGGAGGGGTTTCCGGGAGTTTTTCGCAAGCTTCTTCCGGCCGGTATTAACTGTGTTTTCAAATTTGGAGGGGAAACAATGCTTGCTCAAAAAGTGAAAAGCCGCTTGACCGTGGGCGGATGGATGATGGTCTGTTTATTTTCGGCGGCCGCGCATGCGGCGGTCACCATTCAGGAAAACGAAACCGGTTTTTGCAGTTACGATGGCGTGATTGACACCGCCAACAGTGGCTACACCGGCAGTGGTTATGTGGATATCGATAACAGCGGTGGTAACGGTATCGACTACAATGTCAGCGTGCCATCCGGCGGCAGTTATACGATTACATTCCGGTATGCCAACAACGGTAACAAGTCCGCGGCGATCAAGATCAACGGTTCCTCCAGCAGCCTGTCGTTTCCGTTGACCGGTTCCTGGTCGAACTGGAGCACGGTCAGCAAGAACGTCTCATTGGGTAGCGGCGTGAACACGATACGCATCCAGGCGACGGGTTCCTCGCCGATTGCCAATATCGATTCGCTGACCGTCAGCGGCGACGCCACGGCGGTGTTCTGCGGATTTGGCGGCAGTTCGTCGTCCTCTTCGAGCAGCAGCTCCAGCAGTTCGTCGTCCAGCAGTTCCAGTTCATCGTCGAGCGGCGGTACTTCTTCGAGTTCGAGCAGCAGTTCGTCATCGAGCAGCACGTCCACCTCGGGCGGGACCGTTTCCGCGGACCTGGAAGGTTTCGCCACTATCAACGAATTCGGTCCTTACAGCCTGACCGGTGGCGACGGTGGCGAGGTGGTTACCGTGTCCAGCTATGCGGCACTGGCAGCCGCGGTCAGTGATAACACGCCGCGTGTCGTTCGTGTCAGCGGCACCATTTCAGGCGCCGGTGCGCCGATGCTGCGCGTGATGTCTAACAAAACCATTGTCGGCGTGGGTGCGGATGCGACCATCGACGGGTTCGGTTTTAACATTACCAGTGATGTCGAGTGTTATGACGGTTCTGTCCAGGCCGGCAGCGAAAACATCATTATCCAGAATCTGAATTTCATCAATTCGGCGGATGATTCCGTCAACATCGAATGTTACTCGCATAACATTTGGGTGGATCACAACACGTTTAACAACGCATTTGACGGATCGGTGGATGTCAAACGCGGCGCGGATTTTGTGACGGTGTCCTGGAATAGATTTGTCAGAACCAGCAAAACCATGCTGCTGGGCCACAGCGACGGCAACGGCCCGCAGGATCGCGGCCACCTGCGTGTCAGCTACCATCACAACCTGTTCGATCACACACAGCAGCGTCATCCGCGAGTGCGGTTCGGTGAAGCGCATGTCTATAACAACTATGTGATTCATATCTCCGCCTACTTTATCGGTCTCGGAGACGAATGCTCGATTTACGCTGACGGCAACTATATCGAGTTTGCCGATGCGGTGACTGAAGGTTATGGCGGTTCGGATATCACCTGGGACAGCACCAATATTGTCGTCGATACCGATCATGGACCCAGTTCCAATGGGCAGGGTTTCGATCCGCGGAGTTATTACCAGTACGCGCCCGACCCGGCAGCCAGCATCCCGAGCATCGTTTTAAATGGCGCAGGTGCCGGCAAGTTGTAACGGTTATTGATCTCAATTTTCAATTTAGAGGGCAACACTCATGATTAACCAAAAAAGAAAAATCTGGGAGGCAGGCGGCTGGTTGGTGGCAGCCTGTTTGTTTCCGGCGGTTGCAACGGCGGCCGTGACTATTCAGGAAGCCGAAACCGGATTCTGCAGCTATGACGGCGTGATTGCGACCGTCAACAGCGGCTATACCGGCAGCGGTTACGTTGACATCGACAATTCCGGCGGCAATGGCATTACCTACAATGTCAGCGTGCCGTCGGGCGGCAGTTACACGTTAACGTTCCGCTACGCCAATGACGGTAACACCTCGACGGCGATCAAGGTGAACGGTTCTTCCAGCAGCCTGTCGTTTCCCAGAACCGGTTCCTGGTCGAGCTGGAGCACGGCGAGCAAGACGGTGTCATTGCAGAGTGGCGTGAACACGATTCGTATCCAGGCGACCGGCTCGACGCCGATTGCCAACATCGATTCGTTGACGGTCAGCGGCGATGCCGTGGCGGAGTTTTGCGGGTTTGGCGGCGGCTCCTCAAGCAGCAGTTCATCGAGTTCTTCATCGAGCAGCAGCAGTTCATCGAGCAGTTCTTCATCCTCGAGCAGTTCGTCCAGTTCCTCGTCCTCAAGCAGCAGTTCAAGCTCTTCATCGAGCTCCTCTGGCGGCACGGAAGTGACGATTCAGGAGAACACCCTTGGTTTCTGCGGCGTGGACGGCACGGTCGACAGCAACAACGGTGGCTTTACCGGCAGCGGTTTTGCCAACACCGATAACGCCAGCGGCAACGGCGTCGACTGGAGCGTCAGCGTCCCGTCGGGTGGCAATTATCTGCTGGAGTGGCGGTATGCCAACGGTTCAAGCAGCCGGCCGGCCAACGTGCAGGTTAACGGCGGCACAGTGACCAACGTGGACTTTCCCTCGACGGGGTCGTGGACCAGCTGGACGGTAGTGAGTGCGAATATTTTCTTAAACGCGGGCACGAACGACCTTAGCCTGGTGGCGACGACCAGCGGCGGCCTGGCGAACATCGATTCGCTGACCGTGATCGGCAACGACCCGCAGGCGGCGGATTGCGCCGGCAGCAGTTCATCGAGTTCCAGTTCGTCCTCGAGCAGTTCCAGCAGCAGCTCGTCCAGTTCCTCAAGTTCATCCAGCACCTCGGGCGGCATGGGCAACTGCCCGTCGCAGCCCAATCCCAGCGAAACCATCCAGCTCAGCGACACGGTGGTGGTGCCGTCCGGCTCGACCTTTGACGGCCAGAACCGGCGCTACAATCTATCCGGGGGCAGCCAGTCCGAAGGCCAGCCGGCGTTGTTCGACTTAGAAGAGGGCGCGACGATTCGTAACGTGGTCATTGGCAACCTGGCGGCGGACGGCATCCACTGTCTGGGCAACTGCCTGATCGAAAACGTCTGGTGGGAAGACATCGGCGAAGACGCGGCGACCGCGTTGGGTCCGGAGACGACCACGATGCGTATCAACTGTGGCGCCGCCTACAACGGCGACGACAAAACCTTCCAGCACAACGGCCGCGGCACGGTGCACATCTCCAATTTCACCGTCACCGAATCGGGCAAGCTCTACCGCTCCTGCGGTGACTGCACCGGCAACGGCGGGCCGCGTCACGTGATTGTCGAGAACGTGCACACCATCAACGTTGACACATTGGTAGGCATCAACAAGAACTTCGGCGACGTGGCGGTGATGCGTAATCTGACAGTGGAGTATAACGGCACGCACAAGGTGAAGATCTGCCAGGTTTACCAGGGTGTGGTGAAGGGGCAGGGCTCGACGCAGGCGCTGGGTGTGGAGTTCGAGACGGAGAACTGCGACGTGAAGCCGTCGGATGTAACACTGGTGGGTGACACGCGCATCAACATGGACGGATACACCGGATCGGATCAGCCGAACCGGATTCCGTAGGGCGGCGTCAGGAAAAGCAAACAAAAACCTCACGGCATTAAGCGGGGCCTCCACATGAGTTGGAGGCCCTTGCTTTATATAAGGGAAACTCTGATTTATTCGTCATTTTGGTTAAAATTGCCGAGAGTATCAATGGGATAAGAGAGCGATGAAACAAAGCAGCTTTTCGGATCTGGCCTACGAGCATAAGAAGAAAGTGACGCGTAAAGAACGCTTTCTGCAGG
>DASVCP010000243.1:0-10650 GCA_036381555.1 Gammaproteobacteria bacterium | reverse complement strand
GCCGTGCCCGAACCGTTGACCGTAACGCTGATGCTGCGGCCCTGGAAGTTCGACACGCCCCAGCCGTTAACCGCGTCCTGAGTCCGGAAGCAATATGCATTGGTCGTGTTGAAGTTACCGGATTGTCCGCCAGACTTGATGTCCGAACAGCTGCCGCCGCCCGAACTGCTGCTCGAAGAGGACGAAGAACTGCTCGAACTCGAAGAACTGCTGCTCGAAGACGAACTGCTCGACGAGGAACTCGAACTGCTGCTGGAAGTCGAGGACGAGGGACCGCTGTTCCAAAGCTGCTGCAGGATAGCCGTCTTCGGTGCCTCGAAGGCCTGCCAGGTACCCCAACCGCCCGTGTTGGAGTCGGGGTCGTAGGCATGGCCGTACCAGCCGCCGGTATCGCCCGATTCGGGATTCATACCCCAATAGCAGCCGTGGATACCCCTGTCGACCATGTAGTCGACCAGAGCGGTTTGCCACTGTCCGTCATAAACCCCAGCCTGGACATGGCTCCACGCCGCCTGGATGGGACCGGTGGCTTTATCGGGCCATGCCCAGTTGCCGCCGAATTCGCCCACCACGATGGCATAGCCTTCGTCGCGCAGGTAGCCGAAATGCTCTTCCCAGCCCTGTCTGAGCAAGGCCGGATCGATGAGGATATCGCAACCGGCTGCGGCCGCTTCCAGATCTTCCAGGTCGGCACATTCAGGTTGGGAGGCTATATCCAGATGGTGACCCTGCACGAATACTGACGGACCGTAGGTATGCGGTGAGTATACGAGACGGTCTTTCGGAATATTCGGCGGATTGCCGCCGGCTTCGAACAGGTTCTCACCCCAGTTGGGATTGAACTCTTCGGATCCATGCGGCACCTCTGTAATGGTGTCGGGCGTGCCGTCCTGGTTATTGGCCGAGCCCGAAATACCCTGGATGAAGATCAACTGGTTGTCGCTGACACTGGCAATGGCCTGGTACGCGGCTTCGGACAGCGTCTTCCAGTCTTCCCAGGTGTAATCCCACGGCTCGTTGAAGATGTCGATACCGATGATGTTATCCACGCCCAGCGTGTTTTCAAAGTTGGCCAGTTCGGTGATGTCGGCCAGCCATGCAGCCTGGTTGTACGCCTGTACCCGCGTCACTGTGCTGGGGTTGCCGCTCGCCGAGCAGGAGCTGTCTTCACGCAGGAAGTCATAGTCTTCCCGGGTATTGTCAACGTACGGCGGACGTGCGTCGATACGGCCTGCGCGCCAACCAACGTAGTTGGAGCAGGAGTGGATATCGAGCAGAACGTCGACATTGTTGGCGTCGGCCTGCAGGATGATGTCTTCCAGCGCGGCGCGCGCGGGCGAAATCAGCACGGACTCATGATTCTTCATCACGGATGCCTGACCCTGCGGATCGTTCGGGTCGAGCGTCTGCGGTGCCAGCGGGATGCGGAGCATGTTCAGACCCTGGGCGGTGATTTCGTCGAAGGTCTGCTGGATGGTGCGGCCGGTCGGGTTCCAGAACACGTTACCGACGTACAGTTCCATCGGCGCGCCACTGGGATTGTCCGGATCGTCGGACGGCTCATGGCGGCCTTCAAGACCGAACCAATTGGCACAGTTGGCGCTGTAAGGCTGGCCGTTCTTGGTGATGTTGCCGTTCGCATCCACGCGGAATCTTCCGCTGCCGCCGCTGGTGCTGGTCGAGCTGGACGACGAACTGCTTGAGCTGCTTGAGCTCGAAGAGCTACTGGAGCTCGAGGACGAGCTGCTGCTCGAACTTGAGCTGGAGGAGCTCGAAGAACTGCTGCTCGAAGACGAACTGGAGCTTGAGCTGCTCGATGAAGAACTGCTTGAGCTGCTGGACGACGTGTCGTCACCGGTACAGGTCGGCAGGTTGAAGCTGCCGTCATGGGCGCCCTGGAAGCCGAACGAGGTGCTCTGGCCCTGTGCCAGGTTGCCGTTCCAGCTGCAGCAGTTGCTGAAGTTTGGTGTCGAGGTATTGCCGCCGGACAGGGTTACGTTCCAGCTGCCGCTCACATTGGCCGGTTCGCCGAAATCCAACTCGATCGTCCAGCCGCTGATCGAGCCGGGGCCGTTGTTGGTCACCGTGACGTCCAGCTGATAACCGCTACCCCAGACATTGACCGGGGTTACGGTACAGCTGTACGCACCAAATGCCTGACCGGCCAGCAACATACTGGCCAGCAGCATTCCGAGCTTAAAGAACATTTTCATTAGTTTTCCTCACTAGATTGCGTTTTAAATGCGGGAATGGGAATGCGAATGCTCTGAGCCGTTGTATGAGCTAGCGGCTTTGCGTCCTGATTTCCCCTCCCTACTTCTCCCCCTCCACGTAATTCGGACGTTTAGAGAGTAGCTGGGGAGCATAGAATTCTGCTCCCCACAATTCGTTCATTTATCTTCAGGGTCATATACATAAAAATGAACATGCAAGCATAACCGGAGGTGGTTATTGAGCCGTTTCCCTATAAACAGAAACACGAATAACCATCAACTTTGCCCTGATGAGGAGGTGTATAAAGTTTATTTGCGGCTTTCATGAGGATATAAGGGCTGCTTTAGTATAATTACTTATTGGCGCTGTCTGGAAATGCCCAAAGTTCGAAGAGCGTCGTCTGGTTTTATGTGCAGGAAAGTAAAACTTTTACGGACCAGCCGGGATTTCATGGGGACTATTTCGAGCAGCAAACACGGAATTTCTTTTTCATTCAACCAATTATGTGTTTTATTTAAATTCGAGGTTTAATATAGACGCGATTTTCACCGATACTTTCCATTGGGAAATTAAATCGGTAACGCCGTCCGACCCAACGAAAGGAATTCCTCCGGCAGTAGCCAAGGTTCCGGAATTATCCGGCGCGAAGAGGCTTGGAGATCATTGACTTGGTAAGGATTGCATCATGATTTTGTCTTGAATCACCCCGGCCAGCTCCGGAAGTTGGCTGGGTTGGCAATGCCGGCTGGCTTGTTCCGCAACGGCCACAAGAGAGTTACACTAGCCGATGTTTCCCGACATGAATACTTTGCATACAGTGATGAGCAGTTACTTAAGAGATGAAAATTAAATTATTTGATACAACTTTACGTGACGGAACACAGGCCGAGGATATTTCGTTTACCGTCGATAATAAAATTCATATTGCCCGATTACTGGATGAGTTTGGCGTGCACTATATAGAGGGGGGGTGGCCCGGCTCAAATCCCAAGGATCTCGATTTTTTCAAGCAAGTCAAGAATATCACGTTCCAGCAGGCCAAAATAACGGCCTTTGGCGCAACTCGCCGTGCGAAAATGACCTGTGACAAGGACCCAAGCATTCAAGCACTGATTCGCAGCGAAGCGCCCGTGGCGTGTATTTTCGGCAAGACCTGGGATTTCCATGTCACTCATGCTCTCAACATTTCTTTGGAACAGAACCTGGAAATCATCGAGGATACGATCAGCTATTTGAATCGCTATTTCCAGGAAGTGATTTACGATGCCGAACATTACTTTGACGGCCACAAGGCCAATCCGGAGTATGCCGCGAAGACCCTGGCGGCCGCTGAAAGGGGAGGGGCGGCATATGTTGCGCTTTGCGATACCAATGGCGGCGGTTTGCCTTGGGACATCGCCGAGGTTGTCGGCATGGCGGCACGGCAGGTTAAGACTCCCCTCGGTATTCATGTGCATAACGACAGTGAAACGGCGGTAGCTAATACACTGGCGGCCGTTAAAAGCGGTGCGACCCTGGTCCAGGGAACCATTAATGGCGTGGGGGAGCGTTGCGGTAATGCCAATCTGATCAGCATTATTCCGGGGATTCAGCTGAAACTGGGTCATTCCTGCGTATCACCGGAACATCTTAAGAAGCTCACCCATGTCAGTCGTACCGTGCAGGAGCTGGCGAATATGAGTGAGTGGAAAAATCAACCTTATACAGGCAAAAGCGCCTTTGCTCATAAAGGCGGTGTGCACGTGTCAGCCGTTATGAAAAATTCCGAAACCTATGAGCATATCAATCCGGAGGCGGTCGGTAATCAACGGCGGGTGCTGATCAGTGATCTGTCCGGGCGTTCAAACGTGCAGTACAAGCTCAGAGAACTTGGTGTTCAAATTGAAGTAGAGGATCCCTCGTTAGCCGCGATCGTCAATGAAATTAAGCGCATGGAGTACCAGGGCTACAGTTATGAAGCGGCCGATGCCAGTTTTGAACTGCTTATTCAGAAAACCCGCGGTCAGTTGAACGATTACTTCACGCTTTGCGGCTATCGGGTAATTGACGAACGCAGCTTGCCCGATGGGCAACCCGTCAGCGAGGCAACAGTACAGTTAAAACTGCCCTCCGGCGAATTGGTGCACACTGTCAGTCTCGGCGACGGACCCGTGGATGCATTGAACGGCGCTTTGTTGAAGGCGCTGTCGCCGCACTACCCGGTCCTCAGTGAAGTGCATCTCGTTGATTACAAGGTGAGGATACTCAGCGCTTTGAAAGGAACCAAGGCGGTAACAAGAGTAATGATTGAATCTTCGGATGGAGTGGAACATTGGACTACCGTTGGTGTTGACAGCGATATTCTCGGCGCTTCCTACACCGCGCTTGTGGACTCGATTCGCTTTAAACTTTATCGGGGAAATGTATGAGTCTGTCAATAAAAATGTAACGATAAAGCGTAAATAAAAATGTAAAACAAAAAACGTTGTAAATAAAATCGTAAATAAAGAAAAAAGCTAAGGCATTTTTACTGTTGGTGTTATATCTGATTTTTTATTCGTGCCCCGTCTTGATAACATTCGCTCCCTGATTGTTTTGTTAATGGATGATGCCGGTCAATGCATGTATTGCATGTATGTCGGCGGGAGGGGGTATGAACATGGATTGTCAAAGATTATTGATCTTGGGGAAGGTGGCATTATCTGTTTGCGCGTTAAGCTTGAATGTGCACTTCGCGCAAGCCTCGCCTGATGATACCTCCGTCTATCGTGATTCCAAATGGCTGACTCCCCACGACATCAAGAATTTGGAGTTTCCTTTTTTCCCCTCGCGTGCGATTGCAAGCCCGCCATCACCGCAATTTGAAGCTTTTGATTCGTCAAAGGTTTGCGGAGGTTGCCATATTGAAATTTATAAGCAGTGGCAAGGTTCGGTGATGGCGCACTCCTGGAGGGATCCGATATACCGCGCATTGCTCAAGCGGGCGAGTGAGGCGACAGGCGGAGCTGTAGACAACTTTTGTATAGGCTGTCACAGCCCGATAGGCATGGTGACGAACAGTATTGTCGATCTTGATGGAGGCGATGAACGCATTCCGGGAGTGGATTGTGAAACTTGTCATAGTATTGCATCGAGAACCGGAGTGGATAACGGAGCGTATATATTGCATAAGTCGATAAATGCCAATGTAAAATATGGTCCAAGAAAGGATGTTCAGTCGCCGTTTCATGGGACGGCCTATTCCGAATTGCATACGCGCTCTGATTTCTGCGCTGTTTGCCATAATGTTACGCACCCGTTTAACAGTGTTGCGATCGAACGAACGTATGACGAGTGGCTGGACAGCCCTTATAGCGAGCAGGGTGTTCAATGCCAGGATTGTCATATGAGCCCGGAAACGGGGGAGGATGGCGGCATGATCAAGTCCGCCCTGATGGGTGAACCGCACAAAAGCATTGCCAGTCATTACTTTTCAGGCGGCAATGCCGTTTTATTGCGTTATTTCGGGTTTGACGACAGGGCTGAGCGGAGTATCGAAATGTTGCGTTCGGCAGCCAGGCTTGAACTCGTGTCCTCGCCCGACGTGGTGCGAAGCGGGAGTATTGCGACCGTGACCTACAAAATCAGTAACGTCGGCGCCGGACATAAGTTGCCCACAGGCTTTCCGGAAGGGCGGGAGATGTGGCTGGACTTTCGCATTCATGATGGCAACGGCCGGCAAATATTCCGTTCAGGAGCTATCAGGGGAGGCAAAACAGAACCTGGAACGAAGAACTTCAAAGTGTTGATGGGGGATAAGGACGGCAATATCGTCGATATCAACGTTTGGGAAGTGGCTCGAGTGCTCAGC
This sequence comes from Gammaproteobacteria bacterium, assembly GCA_036381555.1. Lineage (GTDB taxonomy): Bacteria > Pseudomonadota > Gammaproteobacteria > HTCC5015 > HTCC5015 > DASVCP01. The sequence goes on along the minus strand of DASVCP010000243.1, from coordinate 4,607 downwards.
GACAGTCGAATCCCTCCCATGGGGTACGCTACCGTCGACTATGTGTTTCATGTTCCGCATGATATCCAAGGACCGCTTCATTTGAACGCTCAGTTAAATTACTGGCCTTTCTCGCAGCACATGGCGGACGAGTTGCTGGGCAAAGGGGAAATGGAGGTCGAAGTCGTGATGATGGCGGAAACCGAAGCGGCAATTCCTGTGGAAGCCGGCTATTCTGTGGTTATCAATAAAGAAGGCGAAGGTGAGTAGTTGTTGAGTATTGAGCGGGAGGGGACGAAGGCCTGCTTTCTGAATACTCAATACTTCTACCTTTTATTCTGTCTCCCGGCGTCACCAACGGGCGGGGAGGGCAGTATTGATTACGATGCCGTTGGGTTCCTTGGAAATAAACCCCCCATCGGTCAGATCCTTAAGTATGCGGCTGACCATTTCCCGTGATGAGCCGACCATTTGAGCGATATCTTTGTGGGTCAACCTGCCTTCCACCACCAGTTTGTCACCTTGCGGCACCGCCGAATCCAGCAGCAATCGCGCGATGCGACCGTATACATCCATCAGGGCAAGGCTCTCGATATTGCGGTCGGCCAACCGCAGTCGCTGACAGAGGCTGCGCATCATGGTCAGGGCGAGTTGGGGGTTGGCCGACAAGACGCGTTCAAAGTCGGGTTTGCGGATGACTGTGAACTCGCAGGGCGTTTTTGTAATGATGGACGCCGAGCGAGGTTGCTCGTCGATCAGTGACATTTCCCCGAAGTGGTCCCCTTCGCTGAGTACGCACAGAACCACTTCTTTGCCTTCCTCGTTGATTTTGCTGACTTTGACTTGCCCCTTCACGATGATATAAAGCGCGTCGCTTTGGTCGCCCTCGTTGAGCACCACCACGTTTTTCCCGTGACGTCGAACCAGCTGTGCTTCGGCCAGCAGTTTCAGTTCGGACGTGTTCAGTCCAGCGAACAGGGGAACGGATTTGATTGCATTCATTAATGATTCCATCGGATTGTTTCCATCTTTATTAAAGGATTCTCGGTGCCAGGTTGGCTGTGGAACGGAACAAGGCCGCGGACCGAAGCGGAAAACTCTCTGGCCTGGGAGCCCAAAAGGCGAATTCCCGGAGATAAGACAGGGATTTGTGCATATTTCACTTTTTTCAGGTTAATAAGATCACGGAAGTTCAAGGCGAACTGTAGTTTAATACTCGCAACGGAGCCAGGAAAAGGCAAGAATTTCGAATATTTGATTCTGAACGAATAACAACAGCGCGAACGCCATTAACTTCTCCCTCCCCCCCAGGAATAATGGCGGATTAATTAAGGCCAGCTTTCGCTGGCCGTTTTTTTATGTCCAGGGACGGACGGTATGCCGCGATGCAGGACGCAAGGAGCGGTATATGTCCAGGGACGGACGGTATGCCGCGATGCAGGACGCAAGGAGCGGTATATGTCCAGGGACGGACGGTATGCCGCGATGCAGGGATGCAAGGAGCGGTATATGTCCAGGGAACGGCGCCCTCCTCAGTTGGCTACTACTCCCTTGTCCGCAGTCGGACGAGCGGTCCAGAAAACGGCGCCACAGATCTCGTATCACTTTTTCTTAAGCGCGTCCCTAAGCGCGCCGGCCAGCGCTCCCCGGACCGGTTCGTGCGACATCTTTCGGGATCCCGGAGTCTCGCTGGCGTGATTCCTGGGCTTTTTGGCGGTAGCGCTATCCTGTTTGGTCTGGGAAGCTTTTTTCTCCGAAACAGCCGATGCGTCTTGCAATCGCATGCTTAAGGCAATTCGCCGGCGTTCCACATCGATCTCCAACACTTTTACCTTAACCACTTGGCCGGCTTTCACGACGGTTCGAGGATCTTTGACAAAGGTATCAGCCAGCGCGGAAATGTGAACCAATCCGTCCTGATGCACGCCAATATCCACAAAAGCGCCGAAATTGGTGACATTTGTGATCACGCCTTCGAGCACCATCTCCGGTTGTAAGTCCTTCAGCGTATGAATTCCCTCCCGGAAGCGTGCGGTTTGAAATTCGGGACGAGGGTCGCGGCCGGGTTTTTCAAGCTCTTTAATGATGTCGCGTACCGTCAGTTCGCCGGTACCTTTTGTGACATAATTTTCCGGCTTGAGCGAGCGGAGAAAGGCATGATCGCCGATCATGCTTTGAATATTGCGGTTATGCCGTGCGGCGATGGCCCTTACAACATCGTAGGATTCAGGGTGCACACTGGATGCATCCAATGGATTGTCGCCACGGATCCGCAAAAATCCCGCCGCCTGTTCGAAGGCTTTCGCGCCCAGCCGCGGAACCTTGAGCAGTTCCTGCCGGTTTTTAAACAGGCCCGTTTTTTCACGGTATTGCACGATGTTCATGGCGGTTGTGCTGTTCAGCCCGGAAACACGGCTCAGTAACGGGACCGAGGCAGTGTTGAGGTCGACGCCGACCGCGTTGACGCAATCTTCCACCACGTTATTCAGCGTACGAGCAAGCTGGGTTTGATGCACGTCGTGCTGGTATTGGCCGACACCGATGGCCTTGGGTTCGATTTTGACCAGTTCCGCCAGCGGATCCTGCAGGCGGCGGGCGATGGAAATCGCGCCGCGGATAGTGACATCCAACTCGGGAAATTCTTCGGCGGCCAGTTGCGAAGCCGAATAAACCGACGCGCCGGCCTCGCTGACTACAATTTTAGTCAGATTGAGTTCCGGATGGCGTTGAGCGAGTTCAGCGACCAAATAGTCCGTTTCGCGGGAAGCGGTGCCGTTACCGATACTGACCAGTTCAACCGAGTGCCTGGCACAAAGCGCCGCCAGTGTGTTAAGCGCTTCCTCACGGCGTTTCTGCGGCTCATGCGGGTATATCGTCGCGTAATCCAAAACTTTGCCGGTATTGCCGATGATCACGACTTTCACGCCGGTGCGAAATCCCGGGTCCAGCCCCATGGTTACACGCGGACCGGCGGGGGCGGCCAGCAACAGGTCGTGCAGGTTGTCGGCAAAGACCCTAATGGCGTCTTCTTCGGCATTCTGGCGCAGCTTCAGCATGAGGTCCGTTTCAAGTTGCAGGGACAGCTTGATCCGCCAGGTCCACCGGGCCACGTCCTGCAGCCAGCCGTCGGCCGCATCTCCGCGGTTTTTCAGGTTAAAACGCTCGATAATTTTTGCCTCGCAGGGATGTCTATCGTCTGCGGCATCCACGTCCAACGATGAGCGTAGCACGCCTTCCTTGCGGCCGCGGAGGATCGCGAGTGCCCGATGCGAGGGGATTTTTTTCAGCGGCTCGCGGTAGTCAAAATAATCGCGGAACTTCGCACCTTCGGTTTCCTTGCCGGTAACCACCTTCACGTCGAGATACCCGTGTTCCCAAATAAAATCCCGTAAACGTCCGAGCAGCGCTGCGTCCTCGGCAAAACGTTCCATGAGAATGTATTTCGCACCTTCCAGGGCGGTTTGCGCGTCATCAATGCCTTTTTCCCTGTTGATGTAGTTTATCGCTTCTTTTTCCGGGACGCGCGTACGATCGTCGAACAGGAGTTGGGCCAGAGGTTCAAGGCCGGCTTCGATCGCGATCTGGCCTTTTGTTCTGCGCTTTGGTTTGTAAGGCAAGTATAAATCTTCGAGTTCCGTTTTGGTTTTTGCATCAAGGATGGACTGCTTCAGCGCCGGTGTCAGTTTCCCCTGTTCCTCGATACTGTTAAGAACGACTTGCCGCCGGTCTTCGAGCTCCCGCATGTACGACAGGCGGACTTCCAGCGTGCGCAGTTGACCGTCATCCATGGCGCCGGTCATTTCTTTGCGATAGCGGGCGATGAAAGGCACGGTGGCGCCTTCATCCAGCAGCGTAACGGCCGCTTGTATCTGTTTCGGATTGAGTGACAATTCTTTCGCGAGGATTTCGATAATGTTCATCAGGGCTGATCGTGCGATAGGGTGACTAACGAGGCGCGTAACTGTAGAGAGGCTCTCTTTTAATATCAAGACTTGATGTTTTTGCCGAATTTTGCATTGGTCATGGAGTGTTTACAGATGGGGATGGTTAACGATTATGGCAGCCGGCGAAAAAATTAACCCGGCGAGAGCCGGGTTAATTTAGCTTTAAAAAACAAAACGGAGGTTTAAGTTAGAACGAAAGCCCCAGCGTTATATAGTTGATATCAACATTTTCGACTTCAAAAGTCGTATACTCGATTTCCCAGCGTAAACCGGCGGTGCTTATGCCGATGCCGGCACCCATCGAGGTGCCGCTGTCGTCAAAAGTCGTGCCTCCGATATCCACTTCCGCATCGACATAACCGACACGGCCGATAAAATAAACGGGGCCGGCGGTGATGAGCGAGGCATAGACTCCCGTCGTGTCCAGACTTGCATCAGCGCCACCTATTTCCCCATCTGTAAGCGAGGTGGAAACCTCTGCTTCAACCGCGATATCCGCGGCAACCAGGTCGAAAACTTCGAAACCCAACCTGAAGCTGCCGTTAACACCGGGATCCGAACCGCCGATATCATAATCCACCGCCCCGGCTTTTGCGCCGATCAGAAGTTCCGCCGAAGCCGAACCGGCATATACAGCGCCAAGCAGTACCGGGATTGTTAACCAGAGTTTTTTATTCATTGCAA
>DASVCP010000242.1:0-3414 GCA_036381555.1 Gammaproteobacteria bacterium | reverse complement strand
CGCCAGTCAACAACCTAACCTCCCAGGAGATGCCAAATGAATGCCCAAACCATCAACCAAGAGCAATTCCGGACCAACGTCACAAACTCCCGCCATTGGATACGCCTGATCTACATGCTGATATTCGCGGCGCTGTTGCACCTGGCCGGTCTGGTCATGTGGGTGCTCTGCGCCCTGCAATTCATCTTTTCGCTGCTGACCGGAAAAGACAACGGCAATCTGCGTTCCCTTGGAAGCTCAATCGCCACCTTCGTCCACCAGGCGCTGGACTATGTGAGCTATAATACGGAAAGCAAGCCCTTCCCTTTTGCCCCCTGGCCATACAACTCGCGGAACTCCTCCGAAGACGAGGTTGTAATCGTCGAACCGGACAATAATAACGAAGACGCCGGCGGCAATCATAAATGATGCCATCGACTTTTCACCGGAAACCGAGACAAATCTTCTCCTGGAGAAGCGCCATGAAAAAAAATTCGGGACACATAAAACCTCGTTCGCTGATCGGATTGGGGCTGATTGCCTTTGCCATCCTGCTGTTTCTTGACAATATAGGCGTGCCGTTCCTGCACATTATTTTCCACAACTGGCCGCTTGCATTGATCATTCTTGGAGTGGCGCTGCTGTACGGACCGCACAAGTCCGTGTCCGCGAGCAACTCAAGCCGCATGCTGCCCTATGCCCTTATCGGGTTCGGCCTGCTGTTTTTTATCGCCCGCTTTTTCAACTTCAAGATCGGTGCACTGATTGTTCCGCTGGTGCTGCTGTTTGTCGGGCTTCACGTGTTGCGCCACGGCAGACATTCGAACAAAACCTCCGCGCAAAACCAGGACAGTCCGCTGCTCGAACTGAAAGACGGTCAAGACGGTAAAGTGCCGGGCTCAGATTCCGCTCCAAGGGACGAGAACAAAATCGACATTTTCACCATCCTCGGCGGCGGCGACTATAGCACCCGCTCACAGGACCTGGCCGACGGCAGCGTCGTCACCATACTGGGTGGCGCGAAAATCGACATCAGGGACGCCGACACCAGCAGGGACGCGATCGAAATCGATATACTGGCCTTTATGGGCGGCGTGGAGTTGAGAGTGCCGCCACACTGGCAGGTTACCGTCAAGGCTCTGCCGATTCTGGGCGGCATAACCAATAAAACCACCTGCCTGGCGGATAAAATGCATGTCAAGAAAAAACACCTGATAGTCACGGGTATTGCCTTGCTCGGTGGCATGGACATTCGTAACTAGAATCAATGCCTTGCATCGCGGGATTTAAGACAGGTTACTGAGTCGAACGTACATGCACCCGGTTTTTTCATCCAATCGCGGACTGCAAGCCATAATAGTTTTATGGCTTGCACTTTCGTTCCTGCTGGCGTTTATGGTCAGCGAATATTCCGAGTCCGGATTAGCGGACGGACTGCTTTTGTTCACACCCTGGTATTTTATTCTGTTATTTTTCTGTTTATCCAACTTCTACCTCTGCGAATTGCTGCCGCTGGATAATACGCGCATGGCCCGACTTCTCGGCGCCCAGGGAGCTGCAGCGACAGTTACCGCACTTATCTGGATGACCCTGGGCTACTTCTGGGCCAAGTACGGCCCTCACAGCAACGCCGCCGATCCGTCCGCGGTTTTCCAATCCTCAATGTATATCAACGCGGCGCTGGGCGGCATTGTGTACATTGTCTGGATCATTGTGCATTATGCCTGGCTCAACGCCAGGGGTAACGAAGAAGACAACAGCGAGAAACTCCGGCAAAAACTGTTGATCAGCCAGATTGAGCTCCAGGTAATTCGCGCAACGCTGCATCCTCACTTTCTGTACAACAGCCTGAACATGCTCGCCAATCTTTCATTGGCGGCGCCGGAAAAAATTCACTCTCTCTGCGTGCAAATGTCCGACTTTTTACGCTACAGTGTGAATTACGCCAAGAAAGACGTTGTGACCGTCAACGAGGAACTGGCGCATATCCAGAATTATCTGAATATCGAGCAGGAACGTTTCGGCGACAAGTTGAAATTGGAGTACACCGTGGACAACGCCGCCAGACCGGAAATGATAATCCCGTTGATTTTATTTCCACTGGTCGAGAACAGCATTAAACACGGCATAGACTCCAGCCTGGACGGCGGTTTCATCAACGTGGAAATTCTCAAGCGGAGCAACGAGTTGATTTTTGACATCAGCAATTCGTTCGACCCCACGGGAATCAAACCGCAAAGCAGCGGACTGGGGCAGCAATCCCTGCAGAAACGCATCGCGGCGCATTACGGCGTCGCCGCAAGAATGAACATCCACAAAGAAAACGGTCTCTACCGGGTCACCCTGAGCTTGCCGGCTGTTGCCGTCAGGTCGCTTGAGGCTCCATGATGAAAATCAGCGCAATCATTGTCGACGACGAAACACACGCCCGTGAAGCACTCAAGCATCTTCTTGATGCTTACCCCCAAATTGACATTGTTGCCGAATGCGACAACGGCCTTAAGGCCGTGAAGGCAGTTCACGATTTTTCTCCGCAGGCGATGTTCCTCGACATACATATGCCCAAGCTGGACGGATTCGATGTGTTGGAACTGCTCGCGGACACTGCACCGTTGACCGTTTTTGTAACCGCCCACGACGAATACGCCATTCAGGCGTTTGAAGCCAACGCCCTCGATTACCTGCTTAAACCCGTCAGCCGCGGCCGGTTGGACAAAACCGTTGAACGCCTTGAAAAATTGTTTTCCCAGGGAAGCGGCGATCCCCCCGATGCCGCGCACCTTGATTCCCTGCTGCAACGGCACAAGGAAACCCAGGCTCCCCTGTCCAGAATCCTGGTGCGCGAACATGGCGATGTTCACGTAATCCCCACCGGCAATATTATTGCCATTGAGGCCGCCGACGATTACGTGGTAATCCACACACCCGCCAAGAACTTTATCAAGCAGGAACGGCTGAACAACCTTGAAAACCTGCTCGACGACCGGCTGTTCTGCCGCATTCACCGTTCGGCGATTATCAATCTTGACTATCTGGCGGGCGTGGAAACCGAGGGCAAGGACAGCCGTTACGCTCGCATGAAAAACAACTCGCAGTTCAGCATCAGTAGGAGCGGCTATGCAAAACTGATTAAAATTCTTTAAGGTTTCCACGGCAACCCAAAAACCAGACATGACACATTCATGACTCACAACGACAAAAACGAAGAGGAAAAAAGCAAGTCGCAGGTCAAACGCGAGTTACACGCACTGCAGGATCTCGGCAAACAACTCGTCGGGCTTTCCCCCAAACAGTTGCAGGCGATACCGTTGTCAGAACCGCTGCGCAAAGCGGTGCTGCAAGCCAAAGCTTTCAACCGTCGCGCCTTGCAGCGACAGCTCAAGTACATCGGCGGCCTGATGCCGCATGAAGATGTGGACGCGATACGCCGGGCGC
>DASVCP010000241.1:0-4752 GCA_036381555.1 Gammaproteobacteria bacterium | reverse complement strand
GACGAGCTGGAACTCGAGGAACTGTTATCGCCGTTGCAATCGGCGGCCTGCGGCCCGTTGCCTGTCACCGTCAGCGAATCGATATTCGCCAACCCGCCGCTGCTTGTCGCCACCAGGCTGATACTGTTCCAGCCTGCGCTTAAACTCACATTTGCGTTCACCATCGTCCAACTGGTCCAGGAACCGGTCGATGGAAAATCCACTGTCGTCATGTTGGCACCATTGACCTGCACGTTGCCCGGCCGGCTGCCGGCGCCGTTCGCAAACCTCCATTCCAGCTGATAGCTGCCACTGGAAGGTACATTGACGCTCCAGTCGATACCGGTCCCAGTTGCATTGTCGGTATTCGCGAAGCCGCTGCCGGTGAAACCGCCGTTGTTGCTGTCAACCGTACCGTCCACGCCGCAGAAACCCAGAGTGTTTTCCTGGATCGTTACGCTCGTACCGCTGCCGGACGATGACGAACTTGATGATGAACTGCTGTTGGAACTGGAACTGCTGCTGGAAGAAGAGCTGCTGCCACCGCCAACCACATAGATATCGGCCGGCTGCGACGTAGCACTCATGCCGTCACCCAGGAAAAAGCCCGGGTGCGGCGGCTGGTTATAACCGACGTTCTGCCAGGCGACCGCCACGCGATATTGAGCATCGTGCATCAGGGTATGGATACGCGTGCCGGTGACAGCTGTTGTGGTGTAAATCCGCAACTGACTGTTGTTGCTGTTACGCCAGATCACTTCCTCGCGCCAGTCGCCGAAGATGTCGGCGGTCAGGCCCGGATTTGCCTTGGTGCCGTTGTTCGAAGCCATGCTGCTCCCACTCAACAATGTGCTGGTGGAGCTGTTGTTATAATTCCATTTGCTGATAGCGGTACCGTCCAACAGTTCGCGCAGTAGGTCATCGTCCCACCAAATACCGAAATTCATCTGGCTGGGCCTGCTGCTGGAAATCGACTGACCGGTAACGCTTCGTAAACCGCCGCGTGAGGCCCAGGCTTCGTAGCCGGCATAACGAGGGTCGATATCCATCGCCACCCCGCGGCCGATATCCACGCCTTCACCGGATACGCCCCAGAGAATCTGGCCGGTGCGGGCGTCATGCATTTCCGAACCGTTATTTCCATAGCAACTCGGGCTTTCATGCACCATATAAACCTCCAGCCCCGGGCGGTTCGGATTCATATCGGTCAAGTGCAACGCATCGCCGTGACACAGGTTGGTCGAATACATCAACGTGCCGTTGTCATTGATTGTGGCCGCACCATAGACGATCTCGTCGCGGCCGTCCTGATCGACATCGCCGATCGTCAGGCTGTGCGCACCCTGCCCGGCCGCGTCCGAGTTACCGCTGCTGTTGCTGTCAAACGTCCAGCGGTTGCTCAACGAACCGTTGCGCCAGTCCCAGGCGGCGATCACCGCCCGGGTGTAATAGCCGCGCGCCATCAACAGGCTGGGCCGTGTGCCGTCGAGGTAGGCGACGCCGGCGAGAAAACGATCGACCCGGTTGCCGTAGTTGTCGCCCCAACTCGAGACCGAACCGCGGGCGGGGATGTAATCGGTGGTCGCCAGGATATTGCCGGTCGCACCGTCAAATATGGTAAGAAATTCCGGACCGGATAATATGTAACCGGAACTGTTACGATGGTCGGCGCCTGCGTTGCCGATCACGACCCCGTTGTTCGCACGCGTGCCGTCGGCGGTTTTGCAAGCCACTTCCGCCTGGCCGTCGCCGTCCAGATCGTAAACGATAAACTGTGTGTAGTGGGCGCCGGCGCGGATGTTGCGTCCCAGATCGATGCGCCACAGGCGGGTGCCATCGAGTTCATAACCGTCCAGATACACATTGCCGGTATAACCGCTTTGCGAGTTGTCCTTCGCGTTCGAAGGGTCCCACTTCACAACGATCTCGTATTGGCCGTCGCCGTCCAGATCGCCGACGCTCAGATCGTTCGGGCTGTAATCGTAAGAACCGTCGGGCGTGCTGCCGCCAGCCGGTCTTTGCAGGTTGACCGTCAGGTACTGTTGACTCCAGACTCCGACCTGCTCGGAAGATCCCTGTTCAAAGCCATCTATAACGGGCCTGACTGTATAAGTTGAATTGCTGCCGCCGCCGTTGTCCAGAAAGTTGGTGCTGTTGGTGATCGGACTGCCATTGAGTATGTCGCCGTCACGATAGACGTTAAAACCGATATTCCCGGGATCGGTGCCCAGCAGACGCCAGCCCACATAAACGCCGTTACCGGTACTGACGGCAACAAGGCCGCGATTGATGTTTTCCATTTGTTTTGCAGCAAAGGTTGTGTTGGCAAAACCGAACAGCAACGCAACAAAACATAAACCCGTGAGAATGCGCGGAAGAACATATTGATGAAAACAGAGACGAAGTCCCGTCCGCGTCAATGCGACTGGATATCTGTGCATACCTTTCCCCTCCTACAAGGAATTGTTTAAAAAAGTGCGGCAAAAAGCGTTTTTACATTCCTGTCTCCATGCATACCGCTACACTCGGTCGGATATGCAACTACTATGTATTTCCCCAGCACACTTCCAGCAAGCAGAATAAACAAGTCAGTCTTGCAATTAATGACATCGGTGTCAATCAATGGCTCTTTTTGCACTAACCCTTGATTGCGCTGTGCCTGGGAACCTCAAACAAAGAACAACAAAACTTAATTAAGCCGGGAGCGGGTAAACCCGCTCCCGGGTTAACGACTAAACGTTTTCCATTTAGCTAACGTGATGATGCCCTACCACCAGTACACCGAGGCCCAGGAGTAGCTGCCCGCCGTGGCGTTGAAATGGTAGTAATCGCTGCCGCCTTTCGAAGGCAACTGCGCGCCGACAGTAGTCACCGCCGTGCCCGAACCATTGACGGTCACCGCAATACTGCGGCCGTCGAAGTTCGATACGCCCCAGCCATTGACGTTGCTCTGCACACGGAAGCAGTAGGGACCGGTGGTGTTGAAGTTGCCGGACTGGCCTCCGGTCGCAATCGGCTCGCAACCGCCGCCCGAACTGCTCGAACTACTGCTTGAGGATGAGCTTGAACTGGAACTTGAGCTGCTGCTCGACGATGATGAACTGCTGCTGCTCGATGAACTGCTTGACGAGGACGAGCTGCTGCTCGACGACGAGCTCGAGCTGCTCGAACTGCTGCTTGAAGACGAGCTTGAACTGCTGCTCGAAGACGAACTCGAACCGCCGCCCGGTACCAGCACCGTACAGGTCGGTTCGTTAAAGCTGCCGTCGTGGCTGCCCTGCACACCGAAGCCGGCACTTTGGCCGCCGCCCAGGTTGCCGTTCCAGCTGCAGCAGTTGCTGAACTCCCACACTGCGTGCTGACCACTGGTCGGCGATCTTTCCACGTTCCAGGCCGCGCTCACCGAAACAGGTTCGCCGAAGTCCAGGGCGACTGTCCAGCCGGTGATCTGGCTGCTGCCGTTATTGGTCACGGCGATATCCACCTGAAAGTTATTGCCCCAGCCGTTGCTGCCGGTTACCGCACAGCTGACATTCCCGCTACCGCCCGAGCTGCTGCTCGATGACGAACTGCTCGACGAAGAGCTGGAACTGCTGCTGGAGGATGAGGAACTGCTGGATGAACTCGACGACGAACTTGAACTGCTCGACGAAGAGCTGCTGGACGAACTCGAAGAACCGCCGGCCGGGTCGGCGTAAAGCACACCGCGACCGTTGGTGCCGAGGTAAACACGGCCGTAAATGCGCGGGTCGCCCGTCAAGGCTTCGCCCATGTTGCCGTACTGGTGCTGGTCGTCATTGATCCGCACCCAGCTTGCGCCTGCGTCGTCCGACCGGAACACGCCTGTCACTGCGTCGATCGTTGCCACCAGGTAAACGGCCGGGTAATCCGAGCCCGGCGCCGCTGCGCCAAAGCCCACGTTTTTACCTTCCTCGACATTGGGAACCTTGGTAAAACTGGCGCCGGAATCGGTGGAGCGCCACAAGCCATGCACCCCGCTGTCGACGCTGCCGCCGGTCAGCCAGATATCGCCTTCACGGCCCGGCACGGCCTTGAACTGCCGGCTGCCGTCTGTCGGCAATCCGCTGGCGGAGGTGGCGGTAAAAGCCGCGCCGCCGTTGGTGCTGACGTAGAAGGTGCCTGCCGAGAACGCATAAAATTTGTCCGGGTTCACGCGATCGGATTCCACTTCGGCGCCGGCCGGAACACCGGTCGATTGGGTCCAGGAACTGCCAAGCGTAGTGGAATAATGAACGTTGGCGCCCACGGGACTCCAGACTGCGGAACCGCCGTCGGAGGACATGGCAACGTTGCCGCCGCCCGTTACGCCGCCGGGTTCCTGCCCCAGCCACCAGCTGTCACCGGCGGATGTGGAGAAAGCAACAGCCATCGCCTGGGGGTTCGCTTCCTTGTCCACGTTACCGACCCGCACCATGATGCTCGGATCCAGTTCGGCAAAATCGATGCCGGTGGTGCTGACAAAACCGGGTTGATACATCAGGTCGGGCACCTGGGTCAGGCTGGTGTGCTTGAAGCCGCCGATATCGCCCAAGGCCGTGAACAGGTTCACGCCGACCGGCGGACTGGCCAGATCCAGCACGGCGGTTTCTTCCAGCCCTTTCACCATCGGCCGGATAGTAATCTGATTGCCCGCATCCCACTGCAACAGGTTGGTTGTGCCGTATATGGTCGCACCGGTGCCGTACATCAACCGGTTGGAATTGTGCGGGTCGATATCGACCGAGGCGTTCATCCAGCCGAGCTTGGGGGTGA
>DASVCP010000240.1:0-4281 GCA_036381555.1 Gammaproteobacteria bacterium | reverse complement strand
TCTGCCGCTGGTTTACTGGTTGCTCAAACGGGCTCAATACGTGTCGGACAAAACATCGTCAACAGACACTTCTCCGGCAGGAACAATCACGGTTGGCGCGCCCGAAGGCGGTCGCCGCCTACTGCTGAAGGATCATCGTTTCTGGCTGGTGCTGCCAGCACTGTTGGCCGCCCCCTTTATTCTCACCGGCGTCTTCATTCATCAGGGGTTTATTATCGAGGAAAAGGCTTGGTCGTCATCGTTAATGGCCGCTTGTTTTGCGGTCTATGGGACAATGCACTGGCTGAGTTCCATGATGGCCGGGATACTGGTCGACCAATGGCGGGCGGCCCGATTGCTTCCCTTTTATTTACTGCCGATGGCCGCAGGCATGTTTATCTCCGCCGAATTTAACGGCGCCTGGGTGGTCATCCTGATGATGGCTGCGCTGGGTACAACCATTGGCTCCAGCGTGCCGATCTTTGGGGCACTGTGGGCGGACATTTACGGTACGTCACGCCTGGGCGCGATTCGCTCATTGATAACGGCACTGATGGTGCTGTCGTCATCGGTCTCTCCCGCGTTACTTGGTTATCTTATCGATCACGGAGCGAGCGCCGCCGACCTTTTAAAATTCATGGGCTATTATGCGATATCCGCAGTGTTGCTGGCTTCATTTTCATATCGACATTCAAGCAAGACAGACTGATAAGGGAAACAACGCTGTTTCCGGGCCTGCCAGTCTCCCCCTTTGACCAAACATTCTTGAAACCGCCTACACAATCCCTTATCTAACTTAAACAGTCGATACTCTCCCACGGTGGAGAACGTTTACGCCGCTTTGACTGTCTCCTTACTAAAAGGCGAAGTTCAATACCAAGAGGAAATACGGCGTATCAAAAACAAGGAGGACATATGAAAATTGCGCAGGTTGCCCCTCTCTTCGAAAGCGTACCCCCGAAGCTATACGGCGGAACCGAAAGGATTGTGTTCCACTTGACTGAAGAACTTGTCGAGCGCGGCCACGACGTAACATTATATGCGAGTGGAGACTCGCTTACCTCGGCACGTTTGATTGCACCCTGCGATTCAGGCCTGCGCCTTGATAGCTATTACACTGATCCTGTTGCTTATCACATCCTTATGCTGGGACAACTGTCCCGCGACGCACACATGTATGACATCATCCATTTTCATACCGTATTTCTGCACTATCCGCTGCTACGCCGCCTCTCGACTGCCGCGGTCACTACACTACACGGCAGACTGGATCTTCCGGATCTGCATCCCGTTCACCAGGAATTCGCCGAACTGGAGGTAATTTCAATTTCTGACAGTCAGCGGGAACCCTTGCCTCATTTGAACTGGCAGGCCACAGTTTATCATGGCTTATCGAAGGACCAATTCACATTCGAACCCCGGGCGGAAGATTATTTACTCTTTCTCGGCCGTATCTCGCCGGAAAAAAGACCTGATCGGGCAATCGAAATCGCCCAACGTGCCGGGATAAAATTAAAAATGGCTGCCAAGGTGGACGCCGCCGACAAACAATACTTCGAGCAAAAAATCAAGCCGCTGCTCAACCATCCGCTTATCGAATTTTTGGGAGAAATAGATGAAACGCGAAAGAGACCTCTGCTTGGTCGAGCACGCGCCCTGCTGTTTCCCATAGACTGGCCCGAGCCGTTCGGCCTGGTGATGATCGAGGCGCTTGCCTGCGGAACACCCGTGATCGCTTTCCGTTGCGGCTCTGTTCCCGAGATCATCGAACATGGCATATCAGGCTATATCGTTGACAATATAAACCAGGCAACTGACGCAGTGCGTCGAATCGGCGAAATCGATCGCAAGACCTGCAGGCAGAGGTTTGAAGCAAGATTTTCGGTGGAAACGATGACCGACGCTTATCTAAACGTGTATCAGGAAGTTATCACCAGGACACGCAGCAGCAATATTTATGACGTTATCGGCGAACAACAAATCTGGAAAACCAAACAAAATCGTGGCGGAGCAACCGGTATCGCCGCTAGTTGATATTGGGATACGTGTCCTCAAACACGAGGATACTTTTGCCATTTTCGATGCATTTGGCGATGTAGATGTCTCTGGAGGCATACATGGCCTATACGAAAGCGGAACAAGATTCCTATCGCGCTACGAGTTAATGATAGATAATCGGCGACCGTCTCTGCTAAGTTCGAGCGTGAACCATAATGGGACTCTGCTCAAAGTGGATCTCACCAACCCTGTGATTTTCAACAACAACACATCCCTTCCTCAGGGGATACTCCACGTACTGCGAATCAAGTTCCTGTGGGATAGCGGCTGTCACGAACGGATTCGTGTTTGTAACTATGGAAGCGAAAATATCAATACCTTATTATCAATTTCTCTCGACGCCGACTTTGCAGACATTTTCGAAATACGCGGGACCAAAAGAAAAAGATGGGGCTCCCGCGCCGAACCTGAAGCTAACAACCGGCAGCTTCTATTTTCTTACAAGGGGCTCGACGGCATACAGCGTAACACAAGAATTCAAACGGAACCGGAAGCCACCAGGATCATCTCCGACAGAATAGATTTCGAACTCTCGCTCGGCCCGAAGGAAGAAAAGGACCTGGACATAGCCACAAGATGCGAAACCGACAAAATTGAAAATAAACGATCATTTGCCTCATTCGATCATAGCTGGGAACGGGCCAAACAATTCTGGAGTTCCCGCGGCCATAATCACTGTGAAATAGAAACCATTAACGAGCAGGCAAATGACTGGATAAGCCGCTCGCAGACGGATTTAAACCTCATGACCACGCGCACGCAGCACGGACTGTATCCTTATGCCGGAGTGCCTTGGTTTAACACAGTCTTTGGGCGTGACGGCATCATAACTGCTTTACAAGCGCTATGGATCGATGCAGACATTGCCCGAGGAGTGCTCATGTACCTTGCATCGACACAGTCTTATGAAGATGACCCGGAACGCGATGCAGAACCAGGAAAGATATTGCATGAAGTACGTCAGGGAGAAATGGCGGCTACCGGGCAGATTCCGTTCCAGCTTTATTATGGCAGTGTCGACTCCACCCCTTTGTTTATCATTCTCGCGGGAGCCTACTATGAACATACCGCAGACCGGGTATTTATTGAACATATTTGGCCGAATATCGAACGCGGGCTGGCATGGATCGACCGATACGGGGACTCAGACGGTGACGGTTTCGTTGAATACTTCCAACGTTCCCAAAAGGGCCTGAAGAACCAAGGCTGGAAGGATTCTCATGATTGCATATCACATGCTGACGGGCGGCTGGCCGAAGGTCCGATCGCCTTATGCGAGGTCCAAGGCTATGTCTACCAAGCAAAACTCAAGGCGGCACACATGGCCGACATGCTTGGGGATACGACACATGCCGCAAGACTGAAAGCGGAAGCCTTTCAACTTCGGGAACGCTTCGAACGTTCATTCTGGTGTGAAGAGCTAAAAACGTATGCACTGGCGCTGGACGGACACAAGCAGCAGTGCAGGGTCAGCACTTCCAATGCAGGTCAATGCCTGTTCTCCGGTATCGCATCCCCGGACCATGCCCGGGACGTCGCTATGACCCTGTTGGGTGAAACCATGTATTCCGGCTGGGGCATTCGGACGCTGGGCAGTAACGAAGTCAGATATAACCCCATGTCTTACCACAACGGTTCGGTCTGGCCTCATGATAATGCTTTGATAGCTGAAGGAATGTCGCGCTACGGAATAAAGGATTGCTCCGAAAAAATTCTAAACAGTCTGATAGAAGCCGCCCTGCATATGGACTTTCAGCGGTTACCCGAATTGTTTTGCGGGTTCCGGCGGCGTGTCCATGTAGGACCCACGCATTACCCTGTAGCCTGTTCGCCGCAGGCTTGGGCAGCCGGCGCCACTTTCATGCTACTGAAAGCGGCGCTGGGACTGGCTATTGATGCTGAAAATCGGCTCCTGAAGTTCCACTACCCCAGGCTGCCCGCCAACTTTCGTGACGTAAGAATTTCAAACTTGCGTGTGGGCCGGCACACGGTGGACCTGATGCTACGCAGCCATCCAGAAGATATTGGTATCAACGTCCTTCGCAAAACAGGACCAGTCGATGTAGTCGTTATGAAATAATTTTATCTAGCCATGGTTTTCAATATAATCATCCACAGATTTACGCAGATAGGTTATTCCTTACAGTTTTTCTATCTGCGAAATCTGCGGATTTTGTTTCAATACAAACTATTCAATATCAGCCACCCGTCCTGCGACCCTCAAATTATTTTCCACTTCAGCAA
>DASVCP010000239.1:0-5019 GCA_036381555.1 Gammaproteobacteria bacterium | reverse complement strand
AAAGCGCGGCCTTGCTACGGGTGACAATTCCTACTTTATTCTCTCCGAGGATGAGATCGCTTCGCGAGGTCTCCCGATGGAAGTATTCAAACCCATCCTTCCGAGCCCGCGCTATTTGCGGCAAGACGAAGTGAAGGCTCGGAAAGATGGTTCGCCAGACATAGAGCGTCGCCTCTTTCTCCTTGATGCCAAACTTTCAGAGGAGGAGATTCGCAAACGTTTTCCTGCTCTCCATGTATACCTCGAAGAGGGTAAGGCTTGCGGCCTTCACGAGCGATATCTCTGCAAACATCGGTCACTATGGTACAGCCAGGAAAAACGTCCACCGGCCCCTATTGTCTGTACTTACCTTGGACGCGGCGACACAAAGACTGGTAGGCCCTTTCGCTTCATTCTTAATGAATCTCGAGCTACGGTAGCGAATGTCTATTTGGCGCTATACCCGACATCCCTTATGGCTCGTGAGATGGAGCGAGATTCGAACCTCCTGCGCAAGGTCTGGGATGCCCTTAATAAGATATCGCCGGATGCTCTTCTCGGAGAGGGGCGAGTGTATGGAGGGGGTCTTCACAAGCTAGAACCGCGAGAACTCAGCAATGTCCCTGCGACATTCATGTTTGACTTGATCCCACACATTGGGTTACCTAAAAGGTCCACGCAACTTGGCCTCTTCGCTGAGGTGTAAAGCTTGGGTAGAGTCTATAGATTTGCTCAAGTATTTTGACTCAGTACTTCTAGCATTATTCAAAGAAATCGAGAACCGTGCAAACGGGGTTTGGTTGCCCGGGCAAGAGCAGGATAATGAGGCTGAAGAATCGTGAGTAACATTGAACTGAAGCTGCGCGAGGCGGTGAAAGCCTTGATCATTTCCCGTTATCCGGCGGGATGGGGCGGTGCGGCCCGCACACGCTCAGATGATCAGATGATAGGATCAAGTCTAGTTTTATTAAATTTAGGGGGTTTGGTCATGGCCGAAATTCGAATTTAACTGCTCTCCCTTGTCTCGCTGAAGCTGCCTCACCAACATAAGCGCTAAGTGTCCATTCTATGCAAATCAAAGCATTTCTAACTCGAAAAGATTTGGTGCTACTTAATCTATATGTCTTCCTGCGATTAAAGAGCACGTGGGTTCTGTTCTTTGCACTATGGGCAGGCTTCGTGGTGTTCGAAATTTTTTCTGACGGAATGCCGGATTCAAACAATGAACTACTGTTGCTGGTCGTTTCCTATGGTATCGGTGCTATGGTTGGAATTTTTGGACTGCTGATTTGGTGTGTCCTGTGGATATTAATTACCGCAAACAAAAAAAGCGGAGTGCTGGGTGAGCATGAGTACCGAATAGAGGAACATGGATTGTTTGAGCAGACAGACGCGAACGAGACTCTTACCAAGTGGCGGAGTATAGTCTCGATATGGAAAACGCGCATGTTTATCCTGGTGAGGGTGAACAGTTATCTTTTTCACATAATCCCTAAGAATGCTTTCGGGACGAGCAAGGAATTCACGGAATTCTATGATGAGTTGGTTGCGAAATGGAAAGGAACGCTTAGCTAGATATGCAATCGTGTGACGAGCAGCCCCTTATGGCGCGATTTATGTTCGAAGGGAAGGGCGCCGTCTTTGTGACGGGTCTCGTGAATGAGTTCGTATGCCATGGGTTAAACAATGAAATGTTTTGAGCTGATCATCTTTGATTGCGACGGCGTTCTGGTTGACAGTGAACGTATAGCAAATGAAATCTTTGCAACCGTTATTCAGGAGGAATGCGGATTATTCTTCAGTCTGGAGGAGATGTTCGATACCTTTGTCGGTTGTTCAGCGACGCAGTGCATGGAAATAATCGAGGCGAGACTCGGCAGGAAACCTCCTCCACGCCTGCTGGAAAGGTATGGAAGCGACATTAATCGCGGGTTAAGTTTAAGCGTGGTCCCCGTCAACGGGATCGAGCATGTCCTCGAATCCGTCTCGATACCTTTCTGTGTGGCGTCAAGCGGTTCGCATGAAAAAATGCGCACCACCCTGGGTAAAACCGGTTTGCTCAAGTATTTCGACGGCCGGCTTTTCAGTACTTCCGATGTCGCCCGGGGCAAGCCGTTTCCCGATGTCTATCTGCATGCCGCGAAAACTATGGGCATATCGGACCCTTCCCGGTGCCTGGTGATTGAAGACAGCCCTTTGGGAGTGCAGGGAGGCGTGGCGGCGGGGATGACGGTATTTGGCTATGCTGAATTGATGGATACAGGGAAACTGGTGTCGGCGGGCGCGCATCGAACTTTTGACAGGATGGAGCGGCTTCGGGCTGAAATAGACGCTTATGTTCAAACGGCTTTTTAACCATCGCACCACGTACACATTTTCCAGCCGACCGCGAAAATTCGCAGTTCGGCTCGCCGCGCTTGATTTTGCCGTGCAGCCGGTTTCAGCATTGAACGGACATAGCCGATGCTTATCCTGAAGCTGACCGTAGTTCCGCTTTTTATCGCAGCCGTCACCCTTGCCGGCCGCCGCTGGGGCGCGGGCGTTACGGGTCTGCTCGGCGGCTTTCCAGTGGTGGCCGGTCCGATTGTGGTGTTCGTGGCTCTCGAACAGGGGGTGAAGTTCGGTGCACAGACCGCAACCGCCGCGATCTCCGCGGTCGCCGGCTTGTTGATGTTTGGAGTTGCCTACTGTTGGGCAAGTGTCAGGTGGTCTTGGCCGATGGCGCTGGCATGCGGACTCATAACCTGGCTGGTCGTCGCCGCCGGTCTGTCGGCGCTTCCGTTATTGCCACACGTGGCGCTCGCCGTGGCAGGCCTGTCGCTTATCCTGGCGCCGCGGGTGCTTCCGCGTAGCGAGCCTCCCGCCGTCGCCGGTGCCAGTCATGGCGACTTGCCGTATCGCATGATTACGGGAGGACTGCTGACGCTCGCGGTAACCGGGGCGGCTGCCAGTCTTGGGGAGGTGTGGAGCGGGCTGCTGGCCGTTTTCCCAATCATAGGACTCGTCCTTGCCGTGTTCACCCACAGGGTCGAGGGGCCCCATCAGGTTGCGCATATGTATCGCGGGATGGTGCGGGGGCTTTATTCGTTCGCGGCCTTCTTCCTGGTCTTGGCGGTGCTTTGGCCCCGTGGCGAATTCTGGAGTGTCTGTGCCATGGCGATAGGGGCCGGCATTGGTGTTCAGGCTGTCGTTCAATGGCTTGTGTTGCCCGACAGGACGCTCAAGCCGACAGGCTGACGTCCGAGTTCTGTTTAAATGTTATGAGCATACCGACAAAATCAGACTGGGGAGAGATTGATAAGAACGATCTGGACGCGCAGTATGCGTTTAAGCAGTTTTACGGCAAGTCGCTGAGTGAGGCCGAAAACATGTTTAGAAAAAATGCGCTTCATTATCAGGAGGATCTTTATTCCATGCCTGGGAAGGTTTTTTCGTACTATGTTCAGGCATTTATAAACTATCTTGCGTCCGGTGATTCCGCGGGGGATTCGGATGGCGCATCTTCTTTTTTGCATATGATTATTTGGCTATTGAAAAATGACCGGAAAAACGTCCATGCTCAGACGTTGGCGTCGTTGTTAGGCACCGCGGAAGCCGTTTCAAAAAAACAACAGTACTATGGCGCCAGCGCCGACATTTATGGGAATTTTCCGGCCTTGTTCAAAGAAATCGAGAGCCGTGCAAACGGAGTTTGGTTGCCCGGGCGAGAGCAGGATAAAGGGGCTGAAGAATCGTGAGTAACATCGAACTGAAGCTGCACGAGGCGGTGAAAGCCTTGATCATTTCCCGTTATCCGGCCGGATGGGGCGGTGCGGCGGCTGTCGCTACCCGCTCGGGCAAAATATTAACCAGCGTTTCACCGGAAACCAAAAACGATGCGCTTGCCTTATGCATGGAAACCGGCGCATGCCTGGAGGCGCATAAGCTCAATGAGACGGTTACGCATTCAATCTGTTTATGCCGGCAAACCGAAGATTCCGAATTTGTAATACTGACGCCTTGCGGTATTTGTCAGGAAAGACTTCGCCATTGGGGCGGCGGTGTCAAAGTGGCGATCAGCAATCCTGAAAACCGGCTCTTGTTCAAACCGTTGCGGGAATTGATGCCGCATCATTGGTCATTGGTAAATGACGAAAAGCCCTGATTGCTCCGGCGGTTTTAAAGGTTAACCGATGACTGATATTGAAAAGTCGATGCAATCGTATTACGCGGCCCGGGCGCGGGAGTACGACCGCATTTATCTTAAGCCCGAACGGCAGGCCGATATCGTCAGGCTGCAACACTGGTTGCCGCCGGTTTTTAAGGGTTTGAGGCTGCTGGAGGTGGCATGCGGCACGGGCTTTTGGACTCAGTTTATTGCGCCGTCGGCGGTCGAGGTGGTTGCCGTGGATGCCGCGCCGGAAACCCTTGCCATCGCAAGACAGCGCGTGACAGGCGGCAAAGTCAGTTTTCTAACGGGCGATGCCTATTGCCTTCCCAAGGATCAAGGGACGTTTAACGCCGCGTTTGCCGGGTTTTGGTTCTCTCACGTTCCAACACACCGGCGGCGGGCTTTTCTTGCGGGTCTGCACGAACTCTTGGAGCCGGGCGCCACGGTCGTATTGCTCGATAATCTGTATGTTCATGGGAGTAACCATCCAATTTCCGAGCGAGACGATGACGGGAATACTTACCAGAGTAGAAGACTGGCTGACGGTTCGGTGCATCGCGTGATGAAAAATTTCCCATCGGAGGCGGAGTTGCTGGAAGTTATCGGGGGCTTGGGAGAGCAGTCCGAATATACGAAGTTCGAGTATTTCTGGGTTTTACGCTATGCGGTCGTGCGATAGAGAGCGACGCCCAAGATCCAACCAGGTGGAGAGCGAACAGGACGAGTCGGTCTTTTTTGTTCCGGAGGCCGCGGTTCGGGAGAAAATTGCTCGCCGATTTGATCACGTTAAGCGTCAACTTCTGGGGTTGTTGCCATTGGCCGATATCCAACACGTCGGCAGCACGGCGATACCGGGTTCGTTCACCAAGGGCGATCTGGACATTCAGGTG
>DASVCP010000238.1:0-4011 GCA_036381555.1 Gammaproteobacteria bacterium | reverse complement strand
GACGATGATGCTGTGCGCGATTCGTTGCGACTGCTGCTCAAATCAGCCGGATTGCCGGTAAAGGACTTCGCCGGTGCCGCCGAATTTCTTGAGTCTCACGACTCGGAACAGGGCGGCTGCCTGGTGCTGGATATACACATGCCCGGCGTCAACGGGTTGCAGTTACAGGACGAACTGCGCCGGCGTGGCGCGGCCATTCCGATCATTTTTATTACCGGCCACGGCGACGTGCCGATCGCAGTGCAGGCCATGAAACAGGGCGCGGTCGAATTCCTGCAGAAACCCTTCGACGATGAAGACCTGCTGGCCAGCATCCGCAAGGCGTTCGTGCGGGACGTGGAAGCCAGATCGCAGAATCGGCACTCAAGCGAAGCCCGGGAGCGTTATGCAACGCTGACGCCGCGCGAAAAACAAGTCATGGAAAAAGTCGCGGCCGGCCTGTCCAGCAAGCAGATCGCTTACGAACTCGGCATCAGTCAGCGCACGGTTGAGATCCATCGCGGCGCGGTCATGAACAAGATGAACGCCGATTCCGTCGCCGGCTTGGTGAAAATGATGATGAGCATACCCAAGGAATAAGTAATCCCGCCACCTCCATTCAGTATCCCTGCCTCCAGCCTCCAACTGCTACGGCATTTCCGCTTCTTGAGAAAAATTTGAGTTCCGTCATGGTTTGGCGCACCGTCGCCGCCGCCTTGTGAAATTTTTTACAGAACTCGAGAGGGTTGTACTGTAGAAATCTTGCCTGTTCGCCACATGTTATTTTTGCAGAGGGTGTTTTGACTTCCATCGTTCAATTCTTTCGGTCGTATAAAAGCGAAAAAGAGCGGTTCATGAGACTGCTGGGACCGCATATAGAGATCATGTATCGCATGGCTTATCTGTGGACCCGGTCACAACAGGACGCCGAGGACCTGGTACAGGATGTTTTGATCCGGCTTGCCGATCGGGTTGAAGAGATGCTTGCGATTGAGCAACTGCGGCCTTGGTTGCTAAAGGTGCTTTACAACCGTTTTGTGGATTTGTACCGGCGTAACCGGACTTCGCCGATAGTGGAGCTCACCTCGAACAGCGATGCCGTTGCCGAAGATCCCCTTCAACGCGCCGCCGCCGAGGGCAATGAGGAAGACAGGCTGCACTTGCAACAGGCGCTGACCGCGGCCCTGGAAAGCCTCGATGACGATCAGCGGGATGTCGTCATGCTTCATTTTGTGGAGGGATATACCGCTCTGGAGATAGCGGAGATGCTGGATGTCAATGTGGGCACGGTAAAGTCCAGGTTGCAGCGGGCCAAGACCAAATTAAAAAAATTTTTTCAAGCGGGACCTTTTTGATTTTTTTTCTCGTGTCAGTGGGCAAAAGGAGATAAACCATGCAATGTGCCGAAGTCAGAATTCGAGTCGAACAAGCCATTGAATCGGATGCGAAAGCATTTGATGGCTCGGTTCGCGACCATCTGGCCCGGTGCGGAAGCTGTCGCCACCATGCCGAGGATGTCTGGCTGAGGCGATTGCTGAAGGATCTTCCGGTGCCGCCGCCCGCTGAAGGATTTGCCGGGCGGGCGCTGGACAATGCATGGACGGCCAAGGCAGGCCGCGAAGCTCCGCAACGGCCGGGCCACGGGCGGTGGCTGGCAAGCGCCGCCGCGCTGTTGCTCGCCGTTGGGGTTCTTCTCAAAGCGCCCTGGCAAAGCCTCGAACCGGCCCTTATCGGTACGCCGATGCAGGTGGTTCAGGTGGCGCCGCAATCGGTACGCCAGGTGGAACTTTTGATGGTCAGTGGCAAGCCGCTGCCCGAGGCTTATATCACAGTGCAACTGGATGAGCATGTCGGGCTGGCGGGTTACCCGGGTATCAGCAGAGTTCGCTGGCAGGCGCCGATCAGCGCCGGTAACAATCAGTTGAGTTTGCCGGTGTTGCTGCTGGGGGAGCACGGCGGAGTCATTGTCGTCGAAGTCGAATCCGGCGGCGCGCGCAAGCGCATGACTTTCGCCGTGGAATCCGTTACGGAAGAAAAGCAGGCTTTGCTAACCATCTAACACACACAGGAGTAACAGTCATGAAAAACAATTACGGGAAAATCATCTCAGTGCTTTCAGTTCTGCTGGCGGTTTCCGCCATGCAACATGTATATGCCGCGAGCGTCAGCGGCAGCTTTAGCGGACAAGGTTCGGCCGCGGCGACCGTCGGCGCCGACAGTGCCGAGAGCGGGAACGCCGACGCCGGTGCTCAAGGCAATGCGTCGACTTCCGGCAACGCGCACGCCGGCGTGAATGACGGCGCCGTGCGTGATTCGGCGAAGAAAAATGGTTCGGCGATGATAAACGCCGGATATTCAGCGGCGAAAAGCACCGGCGCCAACGCCCGGCAGACCGGCCGGACCGTTGTCCGGCAGGGCAACCAGGCCGCCGATTCCGTAACAGTAAAGGGTGACGCCGGCGCGCTGGCCGGCGGCGGGGCTGTCGTGGAAACCGGCGACGGTATCGCCATTGATTTGAACTCGGTGAGCAACGGTAACGCCGGCGTTGCGGTTCGCCCGGGAAGTTTCGAAGGCAGTGCGGCGGTTATCGCCGGCGAAGTGTCGCGCACGTCGGCGGATGTAAAAGGCAACGCAACCGCATTGATCGAAACCGGTGTGTCCGGAACGAGCGACCTGCTTGCAAGCACACGCGGTTCGTTAAGCGCCAACACCGATCTGTCCGCGGAAGCGGGCGCGGTTGCGGACCTGCGTCAGGATGTGACCTCCGGTGTGCAGGCCGCGGTGGAAGAAGCGGTTAATGAAACACAAGCAACCGCTGAAGCCGCGGTAGAGACCGCCGTCGACACGGCCGCCGAAGTTACCGCGGAACTGGCGGCCGAAGCGGAAAGCGAAACAGGCACGGTGATCGAGGAAGCGCAAAACGCCGGCGAGAGCGTCGATGCCGAGGTTATGGGTGATTTCGATCTCGCCGGCACCGGCTCCGGCGACGTTGGATTATAAGACGCACCGGCAAGCGTATTATTATGAGAGAAACCAGGCGCAGCTCATCCGTAACAGGGTGAGTTGCCCCGGGCGCAGGAACATGGAGATGAATATGAAATCGATCGAACCCGTCATGCTGCCGCTGGCCGTCCTGCTGATATGCATGAGCCCGGCGCTTTCGGCCCAAACCGAAACCGAACTCGACATGACCATGACGATTATTGAGGAAGGTCAGGGGCCGGAAGGAATGGTAAAGAGAATCCGCCTGCCTTCGCCCGAGGAAATTGCCGCACAGGACGCATTGACGCCTGAAACGGATACACTGCCTGAAAACATGGCCGAACGTGTGGAGGCGGAGTCCGCCGAGTTGCTGGGCGAAGCGGCCGACGTTGTAAACGACACCGTCAAGGACGCGTTGAGCATTGACGGCGCCGCCGGCCTGCCCGGCAATATCGTTGACAACCTGCCCGATGATCTGCCCTTGGTTGACGGTATCACCGACGAGGTTGACGACGAACTTCCCATCGACGACGAGTTGCCCGTGATCGACCCGTTGGGCGTGATGGACGGCGTTAACGAAGCCGCCGATATTTCGGACAGTATCGATGAATCCGTCGGCGAATCAACCGGTGAAGCGGCCGACATGATCGACGACATCGGTGTTGAGGAGGCTGCCGAAGATGCGCAGGATAACGTTATTGATCAGACGGACAGTATTCTCAATTAAAACCGTTTAATTCTCAGCGCAATCAGAAAAGACAGAGGAGGAATTTGATGTTAGGTCGAATGGCGGTGCTGTGCCTGTTTGGCCTGTTGGCCACGGTTCCACTTTCAGCGAATCAAAGCCGGGAAACAGCACAGCAGGGCCTGGAGGCATTCAAGAGCGGCGACTACCGGCAGGCGCTGGACTATTTTCTGCAAGCGGAGCGCGGCGGGGATAACAGCGAGTCGTTGCAATATAATATCGCCGTCAGTTTCTACCGGTTGAAACGGTTTCAGGAAGCCGAGCAGCGTTTTATTAGATTGATCGAATTACCGAAGTGGCGGCCG
>DASVCP010000237.1:0-6634 GCA_036381555.1 Gammaproteobacteria bacterium | reverse complement strand
ACACCCCGAGACGGCGTCAAAAGCACCGGTATCGGACTGTCGATCGTCAGAAAAATCATTGAAGTACACGGCGGGAAAATATGGCTGGAATCGGAGCCGGGAAGGGGAACCGTTTTTTATTTTACGCTGCCGGACAAGGGCTAAGTCACTCGCCCGTTTCTCTCTGAGACCGTACAATTCAGGTAATTCATAGAGAGTATAGAAGTATATGAGTATATAAGTATGGGCAGCTGGGCTCGCGACATTTTGAAATAGGTTCTAAATACTTTCATACTCAAATACTTTTATACTTTAGGCATAACTTCTGCAGGCTGTTTGTAAAGGGTTTGAGCCGAAACTTTAGTGTGTGTATTACGGATAAGGAGATTCAGGCATGCCGACTGCCGAGCAGAAGAAATTCGATGAGGCTATTCCAACAATACTCATGTGCCTGCAGCATTGCGAGCAGTGCGCGGCACATTGTACAGACCAGGGTTCCGGGGCGTTGGCCCGCTGTATCAAGTTGTGCCACGCCTGCGCCGAGAGTTGCGTGTTCTCGATGCGAGTGTTGAGCAGTTGGCTGCCTGAAGCCAGGCTAGCCTGCGGCGTGTGCGCGGATTTCTGCGATGCCTGCGAAGCGGAATGCCGGCAAGCCGACGACGATATCGCCCAAAGTTGCGCGGATGCCTGTCGCGAGTGTGCGAAAGTTTGCCGCGATGTGTAGTAAAGGCAGGTTCGCCGCCGCGGACATATAACGTTTCTATTCTGGACTCCGGCTCCTGGTTTCCGGATTCCCGTTCTCTAAAAGATCAAGGAGTCCTTGCAACGGAATGGAAACCCAGTCCGGGCGGTTGTTCAATTCATAGACGATCTCGTACAGCGCTTTTTCGAGCATGAACAGGTCAATCAGTTCTGACAGTGTTTCAGGATTTCCCGGATGTACCGGACTGTGTCGGGTTGCCTGTTCGTATCCCTCAAGGAACACCTTGCAGGCCAGGTTCCGCCAGTTGTCAACCACCGGTTGCAGTCTCTCAAGGTCCTGGGGCCGGTCCGCCGTGACTCGCCAGAGTGCGGTTTGTGCCGCGTAGTCGAGTGAACGCAGCAATCCGGCGGCATCGCGCAATGCCAAATGTTTGGTGCGGCGTTCGGATAGCGGCCTTCCCGGCTCGCCTTCGAAGTCGATAATGACGAAATCGTTTTCAGCGACCAGGGCCTGACCCAGATGGTAATCGCCGTGGTGACGTGTTTTGAGCATATCGATCTGCGCGCGCTTTAGCATTTCGATGCGCGCGGCCATTTGCGGCCGCAGCGCGAGGATTCCACCGACCAACGAAGCTGCGTGCGCATGGGCACCCGTTTCGGTATGGTGTTGCAGGATTTGCATGGCCTGCTCCAGATCGTCCTGCATGCTTTGCGACCACTGTTGCAGATCGGATGCGGTAACAGGTTCGGGATCAAAAGCCGGATCGCCGGTTGTTTTTGCCAGGGCGCGATGCAGTTCACCGGTGCGCAATCCCAGCCGCTGAATTAGCAGCAGGAAATTTTCATGGTTGTCGTCATCCGTCTGCGTTTCATCAATCGGTTGCATGGCACGACGTTCAAGAAACCGTTCGAGGTAGTCCACGGTATAGTTCCAGGCATCCCCCTGGTTATCGATATAGCTTTGCAGCAGGGCCAGGGTTGAAGTGCCGTTATCGCTGTGATATTCGAGTGCGCCGACTACGGGAATGATATTGGGGAACGGCGATACTTCGGTGAGAAAGCGGCCGATCTCCAGCTCCGGGTTGAGGCCGTAACGGATATTGCGGTAACACTTCAAGAACAGCCTGTCGCTCAGTATTACCGCCGTGTTGCTGCTTTGTGAGAGGGGGCGTCTCAACGCGACCGTTTCCGGGAGATTTTCCAGCAGCTCACTGCGCGCCGAGGTGGAAAAAACCAGTTGGCCCGACCCGAAGGGGATGAGCTGCCGGTCTTTCATGGATTGGACCAGCGCCCGGCAAAAGGCCGGATCGGCAAAGGCATCGCACAGCAGGCCGGCGCTCGCCCGCTGGCGTATTTTGGCCAGCGCAAACGGCAGCAATGGCGAGGCTCGCACGTCGTCCGGGTCCTGCCAGACGAAGGTCAACGGCAGGAAATATTGCCCCACTTCATTTCCTTCCACCTGTATACAGGCGGTTGCCAACAGCCACTCGCCCTCGGCGCGTTTCCATTCGGTTCGATGATTGAGTTCGACGCGTTGGACTTGTTGTCCTTTTGATGCGAACCAGCGTTGTGTCCCCAGGAATTTGGGCAACACATTGTTCTCCAGTTGATCGTGCAGCTTCCTGGCCAGCGGCAGCCGCGCCGGTAAGACTTCTTCAGGAAAAAAGCTGCGCCAGCCTTCCACCAGCACCAACACCGGCAGGCTGGCGGGCGGCAGGCGTTCTTCGTGCCACCGGGGGACGTCCGCTTCCTCCGAGAGACGAAACCAGTAGACTCCGTAGCCGCCAAGGGTCAGCAAATAGGGCAGGTCGCCGATGGGCGGGAAGACGGTGTGTCCCAGCAGTTCGACGGGGATTCGGCCTTTGAAGCGGGCCAGGTCCAGTTCGACAGGCTGCGCGGTGCGTGACAGGTTGGCGACACACATGATCGTTTCGTCATCATAACGGCGTACATAAGCGAGAATTTTACGATTGCCCGGATGCAGGAATTCCAGGGTGCCGCGGCCGAAAGCCTTGTAGCTTTTGCGCACGCCGATCATGCGCTTCATCCAGTTGAGCAGTGACGAGGGGCTGCGGCTTTGCGCTTCGACGTTGACAGCCTCGTAACCGTAGATCGGATCCATGATCGGCGGCAGGTACAGCAGTTGCGGATCGGCCTTGGAGAAACCGCCGTTACGGTCCGGGCTCCATTGCATCGGCGTGCGAACGCCGTTGCGGTCGCCGAGATAGAAGTTGTCGCCCATGGCAATCTCATCGCCGTAATAGATGATAGGCGAGCCCGGCATCGACATCAGCAGGCTGTTCATCAGTTTCATCTTGTCGGCGTCGTTTTCCATTAACGGAGCCAGCCGCCGGCGTATGCCGACATTGACCCGCATGCGCAAATCGCTGGCATACTGTTCGTACATGTAATCTCGTTCCCGGTCGGTGACCATTTCCAACGTCAGCTCGTCGTGGTTGCGGAGGAACACCGCCCATTGGCAGGTCTCCGGAATCTCCGGCGTTTGTTCCATGATTTCAACGATAGGGTGCCGGTCCTCCTGAGCCACCGCCATGTACATGCGCGGCATCAGCGGAAAATGATAGGCCATATGGCATTCGTCGCCGTCGCCGAAGTATTCGCGCACGTCCTCAGGCCATTGGTTGGCCTCGGCGAGCAGCATCTTGTTCTTATAATGCGCATCGACGGTATGACGAACCTGCCGGATGACGGCGTGCGTTTCCGGAAGGTTTTCATTGTCAGTCCCTTCTCTCACACAAAGGTAGGGAATGGCGTCCAACCGCAGCCCGTCGACACCCTGGTCCAGCCAGGATCGCATCACGCGGATGACGGCTTTAACCACTTCCGGGTTGTTGTGGTTAAGATCCGGTTGATGCGAGAAAAATCGGTGCCAGTAGTAGGCCTGCGCCACCGGATCCCAGGCCCAGTTGGAGGTTTCCGTATCGGAAAAGATGATGCGGGTTTCGGAAAATTTTTTATCGTCCTCACTCCAGACATAGAAATTGCGCTTGGCCGATCCCGGCGGCGCCCTGCGTGCGGCTTTAAACCACGGGTGTTGGTCGGAAGTATGATTGATGACAAGCTCGGTAATAACCTTGAGGTCGCGCTTATGCGCTTCGCGAATGAAAGTGCGGAAATCCTTCTGGTTGCCGTAAGCCGGATAGATATTCCGGTAATCCGAAATGTCATAGCCGTCGTCTTTCATCGGGGACGGATAAAAGGGCAACAGCCAGACGGTGTTGACACCCAGATCGCGGATATAATCCAGTTTTTGTGTCAGACCCGCGAAGTCACCCGTGCCGTCATTGTTCGAATCGAAATAGGCTTTGACATGCAACTGGTAAATAATGGCGTCCTTGTACCATAGCGGATCATTCTCCCAGGAATAATCGATGCTGGGTTTTTTCAACTCGGGTTTGCGGGTTTTGTCAAGCATGGGCTTGAGATCGTTTTAGTTAAAGGTAATATTCAAAATCGTGTTCGGTGCGCACGTGACGCAACAGTTTAAAGATATGCGCCTGGCTTATTTGGGGATTGAGTTCGATATAGTTGTTCGCGCCGTTCCATAAATAACGCTCGTCATTCAGAAGATCGTGCATCTGGTACGGGTGGTGCGGATCGATGGCTAATTCATCCAGTGGCAATTCAACCCAGCCCGACTGGGTGTGATAGGGGTCGAGATTGACGAAGGTGATGATGATATCCGTATAGTCTTTGCTCCACTTGGCATAACAAATGATCTGGTCGTTGTCGACCGGAAAAAATTGCAGGTTGCGGTATTGTTGTAAAGCCGGATTTTCCCGGCGAACCTGGTTGATTCGGGTAATCAGTTGGCTGAGGCTGTCGGGGCGATCGGTGTCCCACAGGCGTATTTCATACTTTTCGGAATCAAGATATTCCTCACTGCCCGGTTCCCGCGGTTGGGCCTCCATTAATTCGAAGGCCGGACCATAAATTCCATAATTGGAAGACAGGGTGGCGGCCAGCACCAGACGGCTGACAAAGGCGGGCTTTCCGCCAAACTGGAGATAGGCGTGCAATATGTCCGGCGTGTTGGGCCAGAAGTTCGGGCGGAGATATTCGCGTACTTCGCCGCGCGTAAGTTCATTAAGGTAATGTGTGATTTCCCACTTGGTATTGCGCCAGGTGAAATAGGTGTAGGATTGCGTGAAGCCGAGTTTGGCCAGCCGGTACATAACCTTGGGTCGTGTAAAGGCTTCGGAAAGAAAGATAACATCGGGGTATTGGTGTTTGATCTCCCGGATCAACCATTCCCAGAAAGGAAAAGGCTTGGTATGAGGATTGTCGACACGAAAGACACGAACTCCCCGCTCGATCCAGAATTCGAACACATTTTTGAGTTCTTCCCATAATGCTTTCCAATCGTCGGTCTCGAAATTCAGGGGATAGATATCCTGATATTTTTTCGGAGGATTTTCGGCATACTGCACCGTGCCGTCGGGCCGCCAGTGAAACCATTGGCTGTGTTCCCGGACATAGGGGTGGTCGGGTGAGCATTGAAAGGCAATGTCCAGGGCAACCCGCAGTCCGAGGTTATTTGCGTTTTCAACCAGCTCTCTGAAGTCGTCAAGACTGCCCAGCTCCGGATGGACCGACTTATGTCCGCCCGCTTTATCGCCGATTGCCCATGGACTGCCGGGGTCTCCCGGCTCCGTGATCAGACTGTTATTGCGACCTTTGCGGTTGGTATGACCGATAGGGTGAATAGGGGGAAGGTAAACAATATCAAAACCCATTGCGGCGATTTCCGCGAGTCGCGGTATACATTCTTTTAACGTCCCATGTCGTAGAGGCGGGGTGTTGACTGAACGTGGAAACAGTTCGTACCAACTGCTAAACAGCGCCTGCTTGTCGTCAACCACAACGGTAAATTCTTTTTCATGGCGGCTGGCAAGAGTTCTGTCGGGGTATGCTGCCACGAGTTGGGCGAGTTCGTCGCTCAAAGCAAAGCTGCGCCGCTCTTCAATACTTTTGTCATCAAGCAACGTCTCCGACCACAGCCTTAATTGTTGTGCGTCATTATTGTGCCGTGCGGCGACGGCACGTTCTTCGCCGGCTCTTATGAGCATGGCTCCGGTTTGCAGGGCGAGCGCGATATCCTCGATATTGGTGCGTTTTGCAAGGTCTCGGCGCCACGATTCAAAGTCATCGACCCACGCGACGACGGTGTAAAGATATATGCCTATTTCTGTGACAATGAAAGCGCCGTTCCAGCGATCGTTGTAAAGGGTTGTCATGGCTACTTCGCGCCAGTCCTTCTCGTTCTGATGGCGGAATTGGATTCCGCATCGAAGAATGTCATGTCCATCGACAAATACGTCGGCTTCAATCTCTACTTTTTCTCCGACTATGCGTTTGATTGGAAAACGTCCGTTGTCAACGGCAGGTGTAATTTTTTCTATAACTACACGTTTTCTCCCGTCAAACGTTCTTTCAGGCATTTAAAACCTCTTTATATACCTGTTTCATTGGTATTCATGGCAATTTTTTCAAAATCATCGTTAAGACTTTATGAGCGTTATTGCCTGTAACTTCATAAATTTTAAGCGCGAATTTTTTCGTATCAGTATCAATGCAATTATGTTGCCAGCCTCTTGGTGAAAGTCGGACTGCTTTACGTCATCGAACTCATATTTTTAGTGGGAGTTACTCGTGGTAGTAAACATTGATGGTGTTGTCTGGTAATGGTACGTCCTTATTGAAGCGATACCGTCTATAGTTCATTCTTGCTAACGTATTTATATTAACTGTGGTCAGGTTGTATTTTCATAAAAGCATAGCCGGCTTTTATGTTTGATAAAAATACGGGGCGGAAAAGGAACGAGAAGTATTTTATGAAAATATTTTATGAATGGAGTCACGGTGAGCTTGGGTGGACTTGCGGGTGTTAGGATAAGGAAAGCGGCGATTTTCAGGGCATTGCAGCTGGGTG
>DASVCP010000236.1:0-3737 GCA_036381555.1 Gammaproteobacteria bacterium | reverse complement strand
TATCTGGTCTTCTTCCAGTACCAGAAGCAATCCGTTCAGGTAGTAGCGTATATCCTGTTGTGCCATCGAGTATTGCACCAGTTGCAGCAACTCCCGCAAATCTTTTTGTGAAACCTCTATCTTTGCCTGAGCTGCTCCGGGATTCGCCAGCGTCGGAAAGTCATTTGCCGGCAACGTCTGCAGGTTGAAACGGCTTTTCGCCGCGCGTACTTGCAGGCGATTGTTCTGAAAATCCAGCAGCGTGTCCGCATCCTCCGGCAAAGCGCGAAGAATATCCAGCAGTTTTCTTGCAGAAACGGTCAAGCTGGTGTCTTCGCCGCTTTTCTTGTCAATGGAAATCCGCGTCGATACCTGGATCTCAAGATCCGTCGCAACCAGCATCAGCTGGTCCTGTTTTCTCTCGATAAGAACATTGGAAAGTATCGGCAGCGTATGTCTTTTTTCAACGATTCCTGTTACCGCCTGCAATGGTTTCAGTAGCGCATCACGGGTAATCTGTATGAGCTTCATAAGTAGGTTCTTTATATAGATTATTTACTTAATAGTAATAATAAAAGCGCGCATTCGCTGTGGAAAATGGCAAGTTGTGTTTTCTGTCAACAGGATAGGCTATAAGCATTGCGTGTATGAATACGGAGACATTTATGTATGAATTGTGGACAGATTTCGCCTCTTCGATGAAAAGAGCGTGTATTCACAATCTGTCCACGGAATGTCAACAGCGAAGGACCTTGAGCAAGGAGTTAATGTCTCGGGTGATCTCGCTGTTTGTTGTTTTGAGTGCTGCGATCTTACGGCATGCGTGCAGCACGGTAGTGTGATCGCGTCCGCCGAAGGCTTCGCCGATATCCGGCAGGCTAAGCTGGGTGAGTTCTTTGGCAAGCGCCATGGCGATTTGCCTGGGCCGGGCGATATTGCGGGTGCGTTTCTTGGAATACATTTCAGAAACTTTTATTTTGTAATAATCGGCGACGGTTTTCTGGATGTTCTCGACGGAGACTTGCCGGTTTTGTATGGCGAGCAGGTCCCGCAGCGCTTCGCGGCAAAGGTCCACGGTAAGTTCCTGGCTGGAGAACCTGGCGTAGGCAAGGACCCGCTTGAGTCCGCCTTCGAGTTCCCGGACATTGGATTGAATGTGCTTGGCGAGGAAAAAAGCAACGGTTTCATCGAGTTTGACGGATTCCAGTTCGGCTTTTTTGAGCAGAATGGCAACGCGCATTTCCAGTTCCGGCGGCTCCACGGCAACGGTCAGCCCCCAGCCAAAACGCGAGATCAGCCGATTCTCCATGCCGGAGATTTCTTTCGGATAAGTATCGCAGGTAATGACGAGTTGTTTATGCGATTCGATGAGCGCATTGAAGGCGTAAAAAAACTCCTCCTGGGTCCGGCTTTTCCCGCTGAAGAACTGGATGTCATCGATAAGCAGCAGGTCCAGCGAATGATAGTATCGCTTGAAGTCGTCAAAAGCCTTGTGCTGATAGGCCCGGACGACGTCGGAGACATATTGCTCCGCATGAATATAGCGGATTTTGCTTTCCGGCACCCGGGCGTGAAGATGATTGCCGATAGCCTGGATCAGGTGTGTTTTTCCCAGCCCGACGCCGCCATATATGAATAAGGGGTTGTAGGCGGTGCCGGGACGTTCTGCGACCTGGGTTGCGGCGGCACGGGCAAGTTCGTTAGCCTTGCCGGTGACGAAGGAATCGAACGTGAAAGCGGGGTTGAGGCGCGAAATGTCGCGGACGCCTGGTTTGTGTGGCACCGGCATCGGTTCCTGCTTTGCAGGCGGGGGTGATTGTGTAGCGTGATCTTTTTCGGCCAGCAGGAGCCGTATTTCAACCGGGTGTTCCAGGCGCTCGGTGGCCAGTTCCTGAACGCGCGAAAGAAACTTGTCGCGTATCCACTGCAGCACAAAACGGTTGGGCGCGACCAAGGTCAAAGAGTTGCCGTCAGCATAGAACTCGAGCGGTTTTATCCATGTTCTAAATTGCTGGGCCGGAAGCTCCTTTTCAAAATGAGATAGGCAAAATCGCCAGAAACTGTTCATTTTGCTCGGTGTCAGGTCAAATTATTCTTCGAAGCCGCAGAAAGGGGGAAAACAAGGCATAATTTTAGACTCTTTAGGTGGAGTTATCCACAACTATCCCGACAGCGGAAGCGCAATCCCGATAGAAATGGCGAGATTGACAGGCACCTGTAAAACAGGTTGTAATAACGGGTTTTTCATTCAGGTAAAAGAGGCCGGCGAACATGAAACGAACTTACCAGCCCTCCAAGACGCGACGGCAACGCACGCACGGGTTCCGCGTGCGCATGAAAACACGCGCAGGTCGGGCAGTGATCCGCGCACGCCGCGCAAAAGGGCGCGCACGGCTCAGTGTCTAGCCGCGGACAGGGAGAATCTCCCTGCCACGCAAGCAACAGTCGCTGCGCTTGCGTAACCGCCATGAATATGAGGCGGTATTCGCCCATGGTCGCGTTATTTCAAGCCGTCTGTATATCGTACGTATCAGGCCCAATGGCTTTTCCTGGGCTCGGTTAGGCCTCATTGCCGGCAGGAAGGCACTTCCCAGGGCTGTGGACCGCAACCGGGGAAAACGGCTGGTGCGGGAAGTCTTCCGCCACGCGCAACAGGATCTCGCGGGAACAGATATCGTGGTTCAGCTGCGCACGGATCTGGTCAGGCAGGACAATGCTGCGGCGCGCCGGGATTTGCTTGATCTATTTGCCAGGCTCGGCAAGCGCCGGGAAGGGTGAGTCTTTGCAGCCGCTGGTTTCAGCTTTGAAAAGTAGACCGCATCGATGGATTCGCGACGACTGATTTTGTTCTTTGTATTCTCGTTCTCGGTATTTCTGCTGGTTGACGCATGGCAGCGCGATCAGCAGCCGGCGGCGACCGTACGTACGACGCCGGCGGGCAGTGTACAGCCACCAACTCAACAGGCAGCGCCGCCCGTACCCGGCGCCACGCTGGCCGAACCCCAGGCAGTAACTCCGCCGGCGGGCACGGCAGCGCTTGCCAAGGGAAATATCCTCAAAGTTGAAACCGATTACCTGCGCGCCGAAATCAGCGCTGCGGGCGGAGACCTGCGCCGGCTCGAATTCAAATTGCATCGCGATACCGAAGACAAGAACAAGGCTTTCGTCCTGTTCGACAGTCGCCCTGATCACGTTTACGTCGCGCAAACGGGTCTGATCGGACCCGGGCTGCCCAACCATCGCACCGAGTTCAGCCTGCCGTCGGGCGATTACAAGCTTGGGGCGGGAGCCAACGAATTGGAGATCCGGCTCGAAGCGCCCGAGAGCAACGGCATCAAGGTGACCAAGATCTACCGGTTTCACCGCAGCAGCTACGTGATCGACGTCAGCTATGAGATCGCCAACCGGGGCCAAACGGAGATTCAGCCCTTTGCCTATTTCCAGTTCCTGCGCGACAACAAACCGCCGGCAGGCGACTCGGCAATGTTGCCGACATATACCGGCGCGGCGGTTTACACCGGAAAGGAAAAATTCCAGAAAGTCGCGTTCAAGGATATGGACAAAAACAAGATTTCCTATCCCAAGAACAGCAACGACGGCTGGATCGCGATGCTGCAGCATTATTTTTTCAGTGCCTGGTTGCCCAAAACCGGCATGCCGCGCGAATTTTTTACCCGGCATCTTGGCGGCGACTTGTATTCCGCCGGAGTGATCGTGCCGGCGGGTGCGATAGGGGCGGGGAAGAGCACTACACTGAC
>DASVCP010000235.1:0-6455 GCA_036381555.1 Gammaproteobacteria bacterium | reverse complement strand
AACGCCCGCTGGTCGAACGGTGATCCAGTGACGGCTCACGATTTTGTCTACTCATGGAAACGGATATTGTCAGCCCGCATGGGTTCCGATTATGCCTACATGCTGTATTGCATTAACAATGCCCAGCAGTATCACATGGGCGAACTCCAGGACTTTGCGCAGGTCGGCGCCAGTGCGTTGGACGATCACACTTTGCAGGTAACGCTGAAGAACCCGACACCTTATTTTTTACAATTGCTGGATCATCACAGCATGTACCCTGTTCACCAGCCCACCGTTGAAAAATTTGGCGCGATGGACGATCGCGGCACTCGCTGGACCCGCGCCGGTAACTTTGTCGGCAACGGCCCGTTCAATTTAAAAACCTGGGAACCCAATAAAGTCCTTGTCGTCGAAAAGAACCCGCTCTACTGGGACGCGGCCAACGTTAAACTGCAGGAGATCCACTACTATCCGATCGAGGACACGAACACGGAGGAGCGTATGTTCCGCGCAGGCCAGCTTCACGTCACCTTGGGCGGGAATACCGCGATCGAAAAAATCGCCATTTACAAGAGAGAGCAGCCCGAGCTCATCCACATCAATCCCAGTTATGCCACTTATTATTACGAGTTTAATACCACTCGGAAACCGTTTGACGATGTCCGGGTACGGCGGGCGCTGGCAATGGCCATTGACCGGCAGCAGATTATCGACCGGGTCGCCAAGGGCGAGCAAAGACCCGCTTATGCATTGACACCACCGGATCCCTACGGGTATCGACCGGAAGCCGCAATAACCTATGATGTCGAAGAAGCCAGGCGACTGTTAGCCGCTGCGGGTTACCCGAAAGGCCAGAATTTTCCCCAGGTTGAATTGTTATATAACACTGACGAAGGCCACCAGAAAATCGCCGTCGCCATACAGCAAATGTGGAAAATCAATCTGAATATTGACGTACGATTGACCAACCAGGAATGGAAGGTATACCTCAACAGCAAAAGAAACCTTGAACATGACATTGCCCGCGCAGGTTGGCTGGCCGACTACGTTGATCCCAGTAATTTTCTGGAAATTCTTCTATCCCATGGCGGCAATAATGATACTGGCTGGAAAAACGCCGAATATGACCGGCTGCTGGCCGAGGCGGGCGCCACGCTTGACCACGAACAGCGTCAGGAAGTTTTCCAACGGGCAGAAAAAATCCTGGTCGATGAAGTTCCAGTGATTCCCATCTACTACTATTCAAACATCCACCTGGTCGCTGACAGCGTCAAAGGCTGGGAAGACAACATCATGAAGTACTATCCCTTCAACCGTATGTATCTATCGGCCGAATAACGCGTCAATACTTCTGACGGCAAATGCTCAAATTTATCCTCAAACGCCTGCTGCAAGCCGTTCCCGTACTGCTGATCGTCGTGACCCTGACGTTCTTTCTGATCCGGCTGGCTCCCGGCGGACCCTTCGACGAGGAGCGCGAAGTCAGCCCGCATGTGCTGGAAAGCCTGAACGAGCGCTACAATCTGAATGCCCCCTTGTACATTCAATACTGGGATTATTTGAAAAACCTGCTGCAGGGCGATTTCGGCCCTTCGTACAAATACCCCGGCCGCACGGTAACCGAAATGATTGCCAACGGTTTCCCTGTCACCGCCGAACTGGGTTTTTATGCCCTGCTGATCGCACTGACAATCGGGCTGCTGGCGGGGGTTATCGCCGCGTTACGTCCGAACACCTGGCAGGATTATGTTCCCATGTCACTGGCCATGATCGGTATCTGCCTGCCTTCCTTTGTGCTCGGGCCGCTGCTGATTCTGACGCTGGGCATCGAACTGGACTGGTTCCCTATCGCCGGGTGGGGCGTGCTGCCGGGGGACAAGGTCCTGCCGGCGGTGACGCTGGGCGCCGCCTATGCCGCTTATATTGCGCGCCTGAGCCGCGGAGGGATGCTGGAAGTCCTGTCACAGGATTACATCCGCACAGCGAAGGCCAAAGGACTGCATCCGGTCAAGGTTGCCCTGAAACACGCCCTCCGGGGCGGTCTGGCGCCGGTGGTTTCTTTTATGGGGCCGGCCGCCGCCGGCCTGCTGGCCGGGTCGTTCGTGGTGGAAACGATTTTCCAGATCCCGGGCCTCGGCCGGTTTTTTGTCCAGGCCGCCTTCAACCGCGATTACACCATGATACTTGGCACCACCATTTTTTTCGCCACGCTGATCATCCTGTTTAATCTGCTGGCCGACATTATTCTGGTCTGGTTGAATCCGAAGTTACGGCATGAATCGTTTAACAAGTAATAATATTTCGCTGGCCGACGCCGAACAAGGCAGATCTTTGTGGCAGGATGCCTGGTCGCGGCTGCGAAAGAACAAATTGGCCATGCTGAGCCTGGCTATACTTGCGGTACTGATCGTGCTGGCCTTGCTAACGCCCTGGATTACCCCCTACTCCTATGAGGAACAGAACCTGAACCTGGGCGCCACACCTCCCTCGCCTCAACATTGGCTGGGTACCGACATATTCGGCCGCGACATGCTGACCAGAATTCTTTACGGCAGCCGGGTATCGCTGATGGTTGGGTTTATCGCCACCGCGGTTGCATTGTGCATCGGCGTTTTGTGGGGGGCTATCGCCGGCTATCTGGGCGGACGTGTCGATGCCTTTATGATGCGCACAGTCGACATCCTCTACGCGCTGCCCTTTACGATTTTCATTATCCTGTTGATGGTGGTGTTCGGTCGCAGCATTCTCCTGCTGTTCCTGGCCATCGGCGCTGTCGAATGGCTGACCATGGCCAGAATCATACGCGGCCAGGTCATCTCCCTCCGGCGCCAGGAATTTATCGAGGCGGCGATCGCCATGGGGTTGTCGCAATGGCGAATTATCCGCCGGCATCTGATTCCAAACGTGCTGGGTCCGATTATCGTCTATACCACCCTGACCATACCCAGCGTCATCCTGCTGGAATCATTTTTAAGCTTCCTCGGCCTTGGCATTCAACCGCCGCAAAGCTCCTGGGGACTCCTGATATCGTATGGCGTCGAAACCATGGAGGAATATCCATGGCTGTTGATCTTTCCCGGTTTGACGCTTTCGATCACCCTGTTCTCGCTTAATTTCCTCGGTGACGGCCTGCGGGATGCACTGGATCCGCGTGCCTCGAAGGATTGACACGCTCATGCCGCTACTCGATGTAAAAAATCTCACTACCTATTTCCATACCCGGGACGGCATCATCCGGGCAGTCGATGACGTCAGTTTTCGGGTTGAAGCCGGACAGACATTGGGGATTGTCGGCGAATCGGGTTCCGGTAAATCGGTATCCTGCTACAGCCTGCTCGGACTGATTCCCAGTCCTCCGGGCAGGATCGAACGCGGTGAAGCATTATTCGACGGAATAGATCTGCTAAAGGCAAACGAAGAACAGCTGCGTAAAATTCGCGGCAACCGAATCAGCATGATTTTCCAGGATCCGATGACATCACTCAATCCGTTCATGCGCATCGGCGATCAATTGATCGAGCCTTTACTGATCCATAAAAATATGTCCGGAAAATCCGCCAAAATAAAAGCCATACAGGCGCTGGAGGAAGTCGGCATCACGCAACCTGAGAAACGTTATAACAGCTATCCACACGAATTTTCAGGCGGGATGCGTCAACGAGTCATGATCGCCATGGCGTTGATCACCGAACCGGAGCTCCTGATAGCCGACGAGCCCACAACCGCTCTGGATGTCACCATTCAGGCGCAGATTATCGACCTGATCAAAAACCTGCAACAGACGCACAACCTGGCGGTCATATTCATTACCCACGATCTGGGCGTGATTGCCGGTATCGCCGACAACATCCTGGTAATGCAAAACGGCAAAGTAGCGGAAGAAGGCGACACAGACAGGATATTTTACAACCACCAGCATCCTTACACGGCAAAACTGCTGGAAGCCATTCCGACTACCGCCAAGCCTGTTCCTCCCAACATCAAACAGGATCAACCATTCCTCAAGGTGGAGCATGTATCGACTTACTTTCCGGTCTATTCGGGAATACTTGTCAAACGCGTCCATGAATATGTCAAAGCTGTCAATGACGTATCCATACAGCTCAGGGAGGGTGAAATTCTCGGCTTGGTCGGAGAATCCGGATCCGGCAAATCAACGCTGGGCCGTAGCATCATGCGTCTTGTCGATATCAACAGCGGCTCGATTGAACTGAACGGTAAGGCCATACACACGCTGGAGTCCACTGCCTTAAAGAAAGCCCGCCGTAACTTTCAGATGATATTCCAGGATCCATACGCTTCACTCAATCCGCGTATGACCGTGTTCGATATGCTGGCGGAACCCCTGCTGGTTCACGGACTTGTGAAAAAAAACGCCTTGCTCGAACAAGTGCACAAGTTGATGGACGATGTCGGCTTGGCGAGAAAATATATTCGCAAATATCCCCATGAATTCTCCGGGGGGCAACGCCAACGCATTGCCATTGCCCGTGCATTGGCCGTACAACCCAGGCTCATAGTCGCTGACGAGCCGGTATCCGCCCTGGATGTGACTATCCAGGCGCAAATTCTCCACTTGCTGCTCGACCTCACTCAACAGCGGGATTTGACAATGATTTTTATCTCCCACGATCTGTCGGTAGTTCGTTACGTAGCCGATCGCATCGCCGTCATGTACCAGGGGGAAATCGTGGAAACCGGGCCAACTGAAAATTTATTTGCCGACCCCCGGCACCGCTACACGCAATCCCTGCTCTCCGCCATTCCCATTCCCGACCCCGCGCGCGAAAAAAAACGCAGACGTATTTCTTACCGCTGAGAGATATTCGATATCTTCACTTCTCGCGCTCAGGCAAGGCATCCACATTAAACGGCAAGCCTGCCGCCGCTCATGGTTCAAAATTGAAATTCGGGGGATTATCAATCGGAGGCCGGCATAGTATGATTGCGCACTGCAAATCGACTCAGCTCTCAACAGATAGGGGAAAATAATGGGATTTCTTACCGGCAAACGCGCGTTAATCGTTGGGGTCGCCAGCAATAAATCGATCGCCTGGGGGATCGCCCAAGCCATGCACCGCGAGGGCGCCGAACTGGCCTTCACCTACCAGGGAGATCGCCTGAAAGACCGCGTCATTCAGTACGCGAGTGAAGTCGGCTCAACAATTACCGCTCCCTGCGATGTCACCAGCGACCGGGAAATCGAAGGCGTATTCGAGGAGCTTTCCAAACACTGGGATGGCCTGGATATCCTGGTGCATTCGGTGGGTTACGCACCCGCTGACCAGATAAAAGGCGATTACCTCGACAACGTTACACGCGAAGGTTTTCGCATTGCCCACGACATCAGCTCTTACAGCTTCGCCGCACTGGCGAAAGCCGGCAAACCCATGTTGGAAAAGGGTAAAAACCCGGCACTGCTGACGCTGAGTTATCTTGGAGCGGAACGCGCCATCCCCAACTACAATACGATGGGTGTGGCCAAGGCCAGCCTGGAAGCCAATGTCCGCTATATGGCCCGTTCTATGGGCCGCAGCGGGGGCCGTGTCAACGCCATCTCAGCCGGTCCCATCAAGACGCTGGCGGCCGCCGGCATCGGCAATTTCCGTAAAATTCTCGACCATGTCGCCCAGATTGCTCCCATAGGCCGGAACATCAATCAGGAGGATGTCGGCAATGTTGCGGCCTTTCTCTGCTCGGACCTTGCCGCCGGGGTTACCGGAGAAATCATTTACGTGGATGGCGGGTACAGCATCACCGGTATGGCCCTGCCGGATGCGGAGTATTAAGCGCAAGGCGGAAGAACGCCGGTGAAAAAGAACGGTGAAAAAACAAATTGCCGGGGCGGAAACGGTTTCTCCGGCTCGGCATAGACATCTAGCGGCCGCCGCGCAGATTTTGCCTGGTTCCAGTTCCACCCTCACCCCGGCCGGCCGTCATCATAACGGCCAACGCCGAATTTTTTGGGTCTTACTGCGGTTGCTGTTGTAACTCGGGGTTAACGATGACCTCGGACGCCTCCTTCCAGGCTTCCATCAAGGCAACAAAATCACCGCGGCCCCGGGAACTTACCATGCGATCCTGGAAGCCCTGCATTTCTCCCGCCTCCAGCCATTCGATATCACCGTCGGTCACCGATTTCAGGCGAACGACGGCTTTGTCTCCGTTGGCCAGATCGACAACCCGGACAGCTTCGGCCGAGTTACTGTCGGCGTGCTCCGCCGGCAGCTGGAAGACAGCTTCCAGAATTTCTCTCGGCGCCTCACCGCTACCACGTTTTGCGGCCTCGACAACCTTGTACTCGCCCATGTGCTTTTTGGCCACGGCTTCGGGGTCCTTGGTTCCGGGGAGCGTCTCCACGATCGTTTCAGCTACAGCCGACATTTTTTCGCTGGTCGCCGTTCGAATCAGGTCTTCATCAATTTTTTCACGCGCCTCCGCCAGTGTCTGCTGGCGGCTGGCTTGACGCTCGC
>DASVCP010000234.1:0-7935 GCA_036381555.1 Gammaproteobacteria bacterium | reverse complement strand
CAGTCGATGCACTCATCCGGATTGATGACGAGCATATTTTCGCCCTCATAGAAGCAGTCCACGGGGCAGACTTCAACGCAATCGGTGTATTTGCACTTGATGCAATTTTCAGTAACTACATATGTCATTGGTGTTCACCATTTAAATAAACAGAAACCTGATCTTTCCGTCCGGGCGTCTGCGGCAATCAGTCCGGCTTTGTGTCTTCGCTGAGCGTGACCTCCAGGCCGTCAAGCTCCGGATTATAAGGTATTTGGCAGCTTAACCGCGAGTTCTCCCGCAAATCGATCACCATGTCCAGAATCTCCTCTTCTTCGTCGGCAGGCGGCTCGATTTTTCCAAGCCAGGCCTCGTCCACATAAACATGGCAGGTTGAACAACTGCAGCAGCCGTAACAGGCGGCTTTGATAGGCAGGCCCGCGTCATAAATGATTTCCATCACCGACATGCCTTCGGTTGCCTCCAGGGTATGCCTGTTACCTTCCAGGTCGGTTACAACGATTCGAGCCATCTACGAAACCCCCAGCTTCTGGTGCAGTTCAGTGCTGCTGGTCGTATAACGGAAAACAAGTTTTTTGTCCGGGAAAGCATAGTGATAAGCCCGCTGACACATCAGCGCGGCTTCGTGGAAGCCGGACAGTATCAGCTTCAGCTTGCCGGGATAGGTGCAGATATCGCCGATTGCGAAAATTCCCGGTGCGCTGGTTTCAAATTTTTCCGTATCCACTGCAATCAAATTCTGGTTCAGATTCAAGCCCCAGTCGGCGATCGGCCCGAGCTTCATGGTCAGGCCGTAAAACGCCAGCAGCGCGTCGCATTCGATTTCGCGTTCGCCATCGGGAGATTTCAAGGTGACGGCGCGCAACTGTCCGTTGTTGCCGTGCAGGGCGGTGATCTGGCCGATGGCCAGTTCCATGGCCCCGGCGTCGAC
The DNA here is from genome assembly GCA_036381555.1 of Gammaproteobacteria bacterium. Classification (GTDB taxonomy): domain Bacteria; phylum Pseudomonadota; class Gammaproteobacteria; order HTCC5015; family HTCC5015; genus DASVCP01. The sequence continues at coordinate 7,004 of DASVCP010000234.1, read as the reverse complement.
CAGCTTGCGCATTTTGGCCACAGAATCGGGCGCCGCCCGGAACTGATCGCGGCGGTGCACCAGCGTCAGTTGTTTGGCCAGCGGTTGCAGATTGTTGGTCCAGTCGAGCGCCGAATCGCCGCCGCCGGCGATCACCAGCCGCTTGCCTTCGAACGCCGACATTTTGCGCACGGCATAGAACAGGGATTTGCCTTCGCAATCCTCCGAACCCGGGAGCGCGAGTTTCTTGGGCACAAAACTGCCGCCGCCGGCGGCAATGACGATATTGGGCGCTTCCAGCACGGTGCCTTCCGAAGTGGTCAGGCGCCATTTGTCACCGTGCTTTTCCAGCTTTTCCGCCTGCTGGCTTAAGTGGAATACCGGCTCGAACGGCGAGCACTGTTTCAGCAGGCCGTTGGTCAGTTGTTGCCCGGTGCAAACCGGAATGCCGGCGATATCGTAAATGGGTTTTTCAGGATAAAGCTCCGCGCACTGTCCGCCGGGTTTGTCCAGGGCGTCAACCAGATGGCAGCGCATGTCCAGCAGGCCGGCTTCGAACACGGCAAACAGTCCCACGGGACCGGCGCCGATAATCACCATGTCGGTACTGATCGGTCCGATACCGGGGTCGGCGATGTTGATCGGCGGTGCTTCGATATCCATGGAAATCCGAGTGCTAAGGGCGGGCTACCTTGCCACAGGCGCAAAAGGGAGTCAAACCGAGGGTAGGGCGTAAATGACTGTTATGAAAGAATATTTTTTTATAAAGATATTCCTTCGGCAGCGGTTCAAACGTTACCGATAAAAGCTCGCAGCGCTTCAACACAGATCCGGTTTTCACGCTCGCTGCCGACAGTGATACGCAACGCTTCCGGCAAACCGTAACCGGCAACCGGACGCAGAATCACCCCCTTCGACAGCAGCTCACGGTGAGCGGCGCGGCTCAGTTCGGCATCGGCAAAACGTGTCAGTACGAAATTGCCGGCGCTGGGAAGTACTTCCAGCCTCATTTCTTTAAGTGAGCTGCTCAGCCACGGCAGCCATTGCCGGTTGTGCGCCAGCGCCTTATCGATATGCTCCTGGTCCTGCAGGGCGGCGATGCCGGCGGCCTGAGCCGGTGCGGTGATACTGAAAGAGCCGCGGATACGGTTAAGCACGTCGGCGATTTGTGGCGGGCAATAGGCCCAGCCCAGGCGCAGGGCCGCGAGGCCGTAAATTTTCGAAAAGGTGTGTAGCACGACGACGTTGGCCGTATCGGTGTCGACTAATTCATAGCCCGCGCTGTAATCGGCGGCCTCGACATATTCCGCGTAGGCGGAATCGATCACCAGCAATACGTGCGATGGAAGGCCGTCGCGCAGGCGTTTGACCTCGGTGGCGCTGATGTAAGTGCCCGTAGGATTGTTGGGGTTGGCCAGGAAGACGATGCGGGTGCGGTCGGATACCGCCGCCAGCAGGGCATCGACGTCACTGGTGAAATCCCGCTCCGGTGCGGTAACCGGGATGGCGCCGGCAGCCATGGCACAAATCGGATACATGATAAAGCCATACTGACTGTAGAGCACTTCGTCGCCGGGTCCCGCGTAGGCGCGCGTAAGGAGGTCGATCAAACGCTCCGAACCGTTGCCGCAAATAATCTGTTCCGGCGGTAACCGGTATTTTGCGCCGATGGCGTTACGCAGTTCCTGGCTGCCGCTGTCGGGATAACGGTGCAGTTTCCGGCTCAGTGAGGAGTATGCATCGATGGCAAGCGGGCTGGCGCCCAACGGGGATTCGTTTGAGGCGAGGTAGACAACCCGGTCGGGATCGGCATTGTCTGCGTTGCCCGGCACGTAGGGCACGATATCGAGAATACCGGGACGCGGCTTTACAGTATGCATGACTATTTGGTTTGGTTAATCGTTTCGGGGCGGGGATGCCCGGAGGCCGCACTATAGATGCGGGGTGTGGGTAAATCAAGGCCCCCTCCGGGCGAAGCCCTGAGTAAAAAAGCTTTAAATCCATGCATATATTAGGGACATATCCGGCAACGGGCTTGCCATTTTTCTCCAACAAGGCCATGATGCGGCCCTTTGATCGGCCCGCCGGTATTCGCGTAGTTTGTCCGGCAAGAGGCCGGCAATATCTTTGAAGTGCGAGACGCATCGCACGACCGCCAAAATCAGAAACGGGAGACAACACTGTCCATGAAAATCGCCATACCGAAGGAACGCCGTGCCCATGAACGGCGGGTGGCCGCCTCTCCGGATACGGTGAAAAAATTGATCGGCCTGGGATTTCAGGTCACGGTCGAAAGCGGCGCCGGATTGGCCAGCAGTATTACCGACGAAGCCTTTCAGTCGGCCGGCGCAACCGTTGCCCCGGATGCCAAGGCCGCGTTTGCCGATGCCGATCTCGTATTGAAAGTACAGCGGCCGTTGCTGGCCGGCGAGGGCGACGATATCGATGAACTTGCCCTCATGAAGCAAGGCGCCTTGCTGCTGGGCACCCTCTCGCCCCACAGCACCCCCGATGCGTTGCAGGCCTATGCGAAAGCCGGTATCACCGCGCTGGCGTTGGAATTGATTCCCCGCATTACCCGGGCGCAAAGCATGGATATTCTCAGTTCCCAAAGCAACCTGGCCGGCTATCGTGCCGTGCTGGATGCTGCTTACGAATATAATCGCGCTTTTCCCATGATGATGACGGCTGCCGGCACCGTGGCGCCCGCGCGGGTCATGGTGTTGGGCGCGGGCGTGGCCGGACTGCAGGCGATCGCGACGGCCAAGCGCCTGGGGGCGATCGTCTCCGCTACCGACGTGCGGCCGGCGGCCAAGGAGCAGGTGGAAAGTCTTGGCGGCAAGTTCGTGATGGTCGAAAGCGAAGAGACCCGCGAGGCCGAAACCGCGGGCGGCTATGCCAAGGAAATGAGCGAAGACTACAAGCGGCGTCAGGCTGAACTGGTGGCGGAAACCCTGAAAAAGCAGGATATGGTGATATGTACGGCGCTGATACCGGGCCGGCCGGCGCCCACGCTGATCAATGACGAGATGGTGCACAGTATGAAACCGGGTTCCGTCATCGTGGATCTGGCGGTGGAACAGGGCGGCAACTGCACGCTGTCAAAACCCGGTGAAGTCGTGGAGGTCAACGGTGTGAAGATCGTCGGTCACTATAATGTGCCCAGCCGCATTGCCGCCGACGCCAGTTTGTTGTACGCCAAGAATCTGCTGAATTTCATTACTCCTTTGGTTAATGCCGAGAAGCAACTCGACATCAACTGGGAGGATGAAATCCTGGCGGCGGTCACGCTGACCCGCGACGGCAATATCGTCCACCCGAACTTTCAAAAGTAGATATTAATCCGCAGATTAACGCAGATTAACGCAGATTAACGCAGATAAAGATTTTATTCATTTACCACAGAGCTTGTGGAAAGCGGGTGATGATAAAAGCTCTGGGATGTCATTTTGAAAAGACTTTAAGTCAAGGAACAAAAATCTGCGCTCATCTGCGTAAATCTGCGGATAAAAGTTTAAAAAGTAGAGGAAGAATTATGGATGCACATTTTGTTTCGCAGTTTTCGATTTTCGTGCTGGCGATCTTCGTCGGCTATTACGTGGTCTGGAGCGTAACGCCCGCGCTGCATACGCCGTTGATGGCGGTTACCAATGCGATTTCCAGCGTGATTATCGTCGGCGCCCTGATTGCCGTCGGTCCCGCCGAGTTCAGCTTATCAAAAGTATTGGGGTTTATCGCCATGATACTGGCGGCGATCAATATTTTCGGCGGGTTTGCTGTGACACAGCGCATGCTCGGGATGTATAAAAAGAAACCGACGAACAAGAGTTGAGAGCGGGGGCAACATGAATTCTCCTTTATATACGAATTTGACCGCTCTGGCTTATCTGGTTGCGGCGGTATTGTTTATTCTGGCATTGCGGGGCCTTTCGTCACCGGAGTCGTCGCGACGGGGCAACCTGTTCGGTATGCTGGGTATGGCCATTGCCATCGTCACCACGGCCATCAGTCCCGACGTTCAATCCTATGGCTGGATACTCATTGCGTTATTGATCGGAGCGGTGATCGGCATCAGCATCGCGATGCGCATTCCCATGACGGCAATGCCGCAGCTTGTGGCAGCGTTTCACAGTCTGGTGGGTATGGCGGCTGTGCTGGTGGCCGGCGCAGCTTTCAGCAATCCGGGCGCGTTCGGGCTACTGGATGCAGGAGGCCAGATCTTTGTCGCCAGCCGGATCGAAATGGGTCTGGGCGTTGTTATCGGTGCGATAACTTTTTCCGGTTCGGTCATCGCCTTTACCAAGTTGCAGGGTTTGGTTTCCGGCGCGCCGGTGATCTTTAAAGGACAGCATATTTTAAATGCCCTGATTGGTCTTTTGATTGTCGCGCTGATCGGATATTTCTGCTTCGATCAGTCACCGGCGGTGTTCTGGACCATGACCGCGCTGGCGTTTCTGATCGGCGTACTGTTGATTATCCCCATCGGCGGCGCCGACATGCCTGTGGTGGTGTCGATGCTCAATTCCTACTCAGGATGGGCGGCCGCGGGCATCGGTTTTACTTTGCAGAACAATGCTCTGGTGGTGACCGGCGCGCTGGTCGGTTCCTCCGGTGCGATCCTGTCGTACATCATGTGCAAGGGCATGAACCGTTCATTTTTTAACGTAATCCTCGGCGGTTTCGGCGGAGAAAGCGACGCCGCCGCCGCGGCCGGCGGCGGCGCCGACCGGCCGGTCAAGCAAGGCAGTGCCGAAGACGCGGCTTTCATCATGAAGAACGCCGGTTCGGTCATTATCGTTCCCGGGTACGGCATGGCCGTTGCCCAGGCGCAGCATGCCATACGCGAAATGGCGAGCATGCTCAAGGATCACGGCGTCAAGGTAAGTTACGCGATTCATCCTGTTGCCGGCCGTATGCCGGGCCACATGAATGTGCTGCTGGCCGAAGCGAACGTACCTTACGACGAAGTGTTCGAGCTGGAAGACATCAACAACGAATTCCAGACCACGGATGTAGCCTTCGTCATCGGCGCCAACGATGTGACCAACCCCGCGGCGAAAACCGATCCGACCAGCCCGATTTTCGGCATGCCGATACTGGAGGTCGAGAAAGCCAGGACGGTGCTGTTTGTGAAGCGCAGCATGGCGACGGGTTATGCCGGTGTTCAGAACGAACTTTTCTTTAAAGACAATACCATGATGCTGTTTGGCGATGCCAAAAAAATGGTTGAAGATATTGTGAAGTCGTTGGACTGAAGTTTTAATGCGGCATTTTGTTCAAACGCCCGGCTTGGTTCAATGTCGGGCGTTTTTTGTTTGAGACTTCGCGATGCCGAAATGGAAGTCTTCGATTGACGAGGCGATTTCCAGAAGTTTTTCGAGAGTTACCGGTTTGACCACGTAGTTGTCTGCCTTTAATTCATAGGTTTTGACGATATCCGTTTCGGCCTTGGAGGAGGTCAGAACGACAACGGGAATCCGGCACAGATCCGGGTCGGCTTTTAATTCTTTAAGAACATCATACCCGTTCATGTTGGGCATATTCAGATCAAGGAGGATCAGGTCGGGAAGAGGCTCATTCTCGTATTTATCTTGCCGGCGAAGCATATTCATTGCGATTTCACCGTCTTCGGCAATACGCAACTGATTGTAAATTTTATCCCGGCGAAAAGTCTCGCGGGTCAGCTGTATATCGTCGTCACTGTCTTCCACAAGCAGAATTTCAATGGGTCTGCCGGGAATGTGTTGATCCATGACGTCAATCTCCTTGCCTTGGAGCGGGCCGGGTTGCATGTCGTACCGGGGTTTCCATGATCCCTTTATTCTCGTATTCTCGTTTCCCTATGAGGGTATAGTCTAATACCATTGCGGGTTTTCATCAAAAGCTGAATTCGCCGCTCCTGGAGGAATTCCCTTCAGGAAATTCCCCCATCGGTCAAAGTTTTCCTTAATGCACCGCCACCTGTGTTTTTGTCAACGAAATCCAGTCCAATAGAATATTGCCGGCTTCTTCAAGTAAAAAGACGTCGGTGGGAGGCTTCCGGCTTTCTTCGGATTCCTGCGATTTTTCCAGCTCCGCAAAGGTTTTGAACGGTTCCAGGCCTTTACTCACGCGGCGCCGGTTTTCCATTTCGAGTAAACGTTTCTCGGCGAGTTCACGTTCCTGGAGACGTTCTGCTTCGTTCAGAGAGGTGCGGGTTTTATTGCGTGTTTCCATCAGAAACGCCAGGCGTTCATTAAGATAATTGAAATCCGGATTGCCGGCGACCCGTTGCTCATGTTGGCGTATCAATTGGTCGATGACCGGTCCCAGATCGCTGAGTTTCTGATACTTGGCAGGGGATATCCTGTCCCAGGGCAGTGCTTCGGGCAGACTGCTTTCGCCGATTTCCTCTTTATTGAGCAATTCCGGGAAAACAATGTCCGGAATGATGCCGCGTTCCTGGGTGCTTTCGCCGGAAACGCGGTAAAACATTGCCTGGGTGTATTTCAATTGACTGGATTCCAGCTTGGTCAGGTCTTTCATGTTTTGCACGGTGCCCTTGCCGAAAGTCTGGCTGCCGATTACGATGCCGCGCCCGTGATCCTGAATTGCGCCGGCAAAAATTTCGGAGGCGGATGCGCTTAGGCGATTGACCAGCACCGCCAGCGGGCCGCTATAGGCGACCTTGGGGTTGTGGTCTTCGAGCGTTTCGATTTTATGCCGCTTGTTGCGTATTTGCACTACGGGACCGGAAGGGATAAACAGGCCGGTCAGATCGTTCGCTTCCTGCAGGGAGCCGCCGCCATTGTTGCGAAGATCTATGATCAAGGCATCAACCTGCTCTTCTTTCAGTTCCTGCAGCAGTCTTTCCACATCACGGGTGCTGCTGCGATAGTCCGGGTCGCCGGCCCAGAAGGCCTGAAAGTCAACGTAGAAGGTCGGGAGCTCGATAACACCCACTTTATAAGTTGTTTTACCGCGTTCGATATCGATAACTTTCTTTTGCGCGGATTGTTCTTCCAGTTTGACCTTGTCGCGGGCCA
>DASVCP010000233.1:0-5038 GCA_036381555.1 Gammaproteobacteria bacterium | reverse complement strand
CACCTTGTCGAACTCCATTCCGAAGTCCTCGCCGTAGGCGGCGGTATAGTCTCCGCCTTTCAGGATCGAGTGCATCGTCAGTTCCAGCAGGCCCGCGCCGTCAGCCTCCGCTTCGGCGTAGCGGCTGAAATCCCACCTCAGGACCGCCCACTGGCCAGCGCGGACGGTCAGGACGGGCATGTCGCCTTCCCGCGTCTTGATATGCCAATCGTTGAAATTCACCCCGGGGAAGCCGGCGTTGATCAGTGCGTCATGGGTAACTTCGAGCTTATGCGCGAACGTGTCGATATCCGGAACAGCGGGATGGTAGGGAAGGGGTTCGCCCTGGTCCGGGCCGGCCCGTCGGACGTTGACGATTTCCGCCCGGTAGTAATCCACGTCCACGTGGTATTTATCCGGTCCCCAGTCGGTCACGCCCAACTGGACGTTGAGCGCATCGCCGGGGACGGCGTCCAGGTTCCGGGTCGTCATGCTGATGGTGTGCCAGCCGGCCGTATCCGGGATATCGTACTCCTTCAGGTGCTCATGGAAATCGGTCGTTCTCTGTGTGTTGACCATAAAATTGAGCCGGCGCGGTGCATCGCTGACGCGCACTCTCGCTTCAACGCGTAACTCGTAGTCCGGGTCCGCCAGTTTCTCCAGGTCCAGCCAGGCCGAAACATCGCGCTTGATGATGGCCCACCAGACGTTGTGCCTGTCCGCGGTGGCGTCGACGAGAATCCGGGCGTAACCGTCACCCGGAACAAAATCCATGGTCGCGGCCCCGTCGCCGGTGAAAAAGGACCATCCCGTTATCTCGTCCTTGTCGAATGCATCGAGAAATTGGGCTTGAGAGGTGCCGTATGCGATAAAGATCAAAGGGAAGAGCAAGGCCTTCGCTCTGTTCGTACGTGTGTTCATATAAAGCCCCGTGAAAACGCCTCTCGGGCGGGACAGTAGAGTTTACAACCAGTCTGTTGTGACCAGAAAACTATTCTGGCCGCCGCACCGGTTGGACCAGCGAAATAAAATATAAGTAGCTGATTCAAAAAGAAATGATGCCATGAATACGGCGGAATTCCGGGCTTGGAAGGGCCTCTTAGCGTCATGCTCATCTCGCTTCAAAGTGATCGACAGTCCGTCCGACTCGGTTTTAAAGATACTATGTCTGTTGTCGATAATATTAAGGGCAGTATCGATTTATTGAGCAGCACACCGGGGCCGGACCAGAAATCGAATACAAATAATTGATTCTCATAGAAGTGATGCCCAAAAACGACTGAGTGGGGTATTGGACCATGATACGGTCAAAATTCTACGCCGCCCTTAGATTGCTCGCCGTGTTGATAACGGTATGTTTGATCGCTGCTCACCAGTATCTTCCAAAGAAGATCCTGCCGCTGCACCCTGATCCGAATCGACTTTCATGGATCTTCGGCCCGGACCGTCAAGGAGCAGCCACCACTGATTGGATCGACCGGAGCATCAACCACTACTGGTGCAACTATGCCCCCGGAGACGTCTTTTCCTGCGGATGGTCGCTCAACCTGGGGCCGGACCGGACAACAGGAATTGATTTATCCGATTACGATGGATTGAACGTCGTCATACATTACAAGGGCAATGCGTCCCGGATTCGCCTGTTTCTGCGTGACTTCGACCCCAGCTACAGCGATATTGAGAGGTTTGACGTAACCAGCAAAGTCATGGCCACCACGGTTCGTACTTCCGATATGAACCAGCCGTTCTATGTGCGCTTGAGCGAGTTCAATGTCGCGGAATGGTGGATTACTGAATTTGATATCGCGGGACCAAACGCCGCGCGCTCCGTAAACAACGCGATCGTCTTTGGTATTGACTTCAATGTTCACAGCATAAACGAAATTCGTGTTGAGAAAATCGAAGCCGTCGGCGAATGGATAAAAAGGGAAACGCTTTACTTCGGCATTATTTCCTTCTGGATGATTTTGATCGTGCTCGAAGTGTTCACGAGGTTTTACTTCATCCACAAAGCCGACGCCCAACGAATAAGCAGCTTGGTGAGCGAACATAAGAAACTTGAGGTTGAAAAACGGGAATTCGAAGCGCTGTCGACCACTGACGTACTGACCGGAGTCATGAACCGTGCCGGCGTGCAGCAGTTCCTGCGCAGGCTCTTTGAAAGCGACATCAATCGCAACCAGATGGGTGTGCTGCTGTTCGATATAGATCACTTTAAAAATATCAATGATAAGTTCGGCCACGACGTGGGTGATCTGGTGCTTGGCGAAGTCGCTAAGATAATCAATGACAAAACCCGCCACACGGATATTTTCGGCCGATGGGGCGGCGAGGAATTCATTCTCGTATGCCCGAAAATTCACGAAGAACGTTTAATCGCGCTGGCGGATAAGCTTCGGGAGACTGTCGAGCGGAACGCTTTTGAAATTCAGGGCCGATCCATAAATGTCACCGTGAGCATAGGCGCAACCACGGTGAATGCCAATGAGACCTTCGAGGCCGTATTCAAGCGGGCGGACAAAGCGCTCTACAAAGCCAAAAACAGCGGCCGAAACCAGGTGCAATTCGAGCGTCCACGATAATAAGATCCGCAAAAAATCAAATTCCAGTCGGACTATGATAAGTTTGCAGCGCGAATGACTGGTCGGCCACAATAGCGGCTCAGGGATGAAGACGTGGTATTCCCGGCTGAATTCGTTTAGATTCCGGAAACCCGGTGCCTGGATTGGTCCCCGGGCCGGCTGTCCCCTCTAATACATAAGAAGATGGATATGAACTGTTCGATCACTTCCAAACTCCGTTTCAGCTCCGCCCCGGTTTTATTCAGATATACAGGTTTCGCGGTATTCCTGTCCCTGTTGGTCACGCTGCCCGGCCGGGCTCAGGATTCAACGCCGTCTCCCGCTTACCTGGATACCGCTCTGAGTTTCGAGCAACGCGCCAGGGATCTGGTTTCCAGAATGACGCTGGAGGAAAAAGCGGCGCAGCTGATCAACGATGCGCCGGCGATACCGCGCCTGGGTGTGCGCGAATTCGATTGGTGGAGCGAAGGTCTGCACGGTGTCGCCGCGGCCGGGGAGGCGACCGTGTTCCCGCAGGCGATCGGTATGGCGGCGACCTGGAACGCGCCGCTCATGGAAGAAGTGGCGCGGATTATCGGAATCGAATTCCGGGCCAACTATGAGGAGAACAGACACCGGTTGGGCGGCTCGGAGTGGTTCAGCGGGCTGAGCGTCTGGTCTCCCAACATCAATATTTTCCGCGATCCCCGCTGGGGGCGGGGACAGGAAACGTATGGCGAAGATCCCTATTTAACCTCGCGCCTGGGCGTCGGTTTTGTCAAAGGACTGCAAGGTGACGATTCGCGTTATTTAATGGCGGTTGCGACACCGAAACATTTTGCCGTGCACAGCGGCCCGGAATCCGGACGGCACAGGGACGATATTCATCCCAGCCCGCGCGACCTGGAGGAGACTTACCTGCCGGCGTTCCGGGCAACCGTCGTGGAGGGCGGCGCGCATTCGGTCATGTGCGCGTACAACGCCGTCAACGGCGCGCCCGCCTGCGCCAATGACATGCTCCTGAACGACTATCTGCGCAAAAAATGGGGGTTCGATGGATATGTCGTATCGGATTGCGGCGCGGTAGAGGATGTGTACGGGCAGGACCGGCACAATTACGTGGATACGCCGGAGGAAGCGATCGCCAAAACCTTCGGCGCCGGAATGGATTTGATTTGTGGCAGCGCCAAGGAAACCGATCATATCCTGAGTGCGGCGCGCAAGGGGCTGGTCAGCGAAGCCGTTTTGACACGGTCGCTGGTGAGGCTGTTTACTGCCCGCATGCGCCTGGGAGAGTTCGATCCGGGCGCGGATGTTTTCCCCAAAATAACCGCGCGCGATAACGATACGCCGGAGCATCGCGCCAAAGCGCTGCAGGTTGCGCGGGAATCCCTGGTGCTTTTGAAGAATGACAACAGTTTGTTGCCACTGAGAAAAGTTCCAAAAAATATCCTGGTCATCGGCAAGAACGCGGACTCCGTCGATCCCCTGGTGGGCAACTACAACGGCACGCCGTCGAATCCCGTCACCATACTCGATGGAATCCGCGCGCGGTTTTCCGGCAGTAGCGTGACCTACGCCGAAGGCTTCGAGTTACTTTACCCGCTGCAGTCAGGCGTGCCGGATTCGGTGTTTTGTCTGACCGAGCGCTGCAGAAAGAACGGCCTGCTGTTTGAGCAGTTTCCGACACGGGATATGAGCGGCAAGCCGGCGATTTCCGCGGAAGTAAAAAATGCGCATATCGTCTGGGAGGGCGAGAAACGTCGCAGCGCCGCGCGCTGGAGCGGTTATATCAAGGCGCCCGAGTCGGGAGAATATTATTTTCGTTTCGCCGCGGATGGCGGCTATCGAATCTGGATCGACAATAAGATGGTTATTGACGCCTGGAACCTCGACTGGCGTCCCTCGATGCTCAGCGGCCGTATCGAATTGGCCGAAGGCAAAACCTACCCGATTCGCGTCGAGTCTTTTCAGCGGCGCGATCACGGAGACGAACGTCTGGTGTGGAGTCTGCCCAGTGACCAGGGTGCGCGCGAAGCATTGCAGGCGGCACAAAAAGCGGACTTGGTCGTATTCGTCGCCGGCCTGACAGCGGCGTTGGAAGGGGAGGAAATGCCGCTGCCCGCGGAAGGCTTCGAAGGCGGCGATCGCGTCGATCTGAATTTACCCCGCGTGCAGCAGGGCTTGTTGGAGAAAGTGGCGGCTTTGGGAAAACCGGTAGTGCTCGTTCTTACCAATGGCAGCGCGCTGGCGGTCAATTGGGCCGACCGCCATATTCCGGCCATCGTCGAGGCATGGTACCCGGGCGGTCAGGGCGGGGAGGCCGTCGCGGAACTGCTGGCCGGCGACTTCAGCCCGGCCGGTCGGCTGCCGGTGACCTTCTATCGGTCGGTCGACCAATTGCCGCCTTTCGGCGACTACTCGATGCAGGGCAGAACCTACCGCTATTTTACCGGCGAGGTTCTCTATCCCTTTGGGTACGGGCTTTCTTACACGTC
>DASVCP010000232.1:0-12381 GCA_036381555.1 Gammaproteobacteria bacterium | reverse complement strand
GCCCGGTGCTGAGCGGATGCCTGCGGAATGTGACACATATCCTCGCCAGAGGCCGATCCGATTACGAGAATTTTGTTGGTTACGGCGCAAACCCGCAAATCGTCACCGAACTCGGTAACATCAAATTTGCCAAACCGCCGCTTGTGCCTGCTTCAAAGACAATCCCGCTTCCGCCGAAGCCTTACGTGCTCGCCGCCTCCACGCATGCCGACGAAGAGTTTAGATTGGCAAAGATATGGGCAGCACTTGACCGTAAAGATCATTTGCTGGTGATTGTCCCGCGTTATCCGGAACGCCGCGGTCCCATAATGAAACAACTGGCCGGCTTGCCGTTGAACGTGACGGTGCGCAGCCGCGGTGGGAATCCTGACGAACATTGCGATGTTTTTCTGGTCGACACGCTGGGCGAACTGAATGCCTTCATGACCGGCGCAGCGCTGGTCTTCATGGGCGGCTCGCTGATCCCGAGAGGCGGACAGAATTTATTGGAACCGGCCCGGCTGGGCAAAGCCGTCGTCACCGGCCCGCACACGTTTACCTTCAACGCCGAAGTTACCGAACTGCTGGCCAACGAGGCGCTGATTCAGGTAAAGGATGACATCCAACTGCAGGAAACCTTGCTTGAACTTCTTAACAATCCGGAAAAAATCCGCAAGTTGGGGGATAACGCCAAAGCGCTGATGGAATCCCGCCAACATATCGCCGAAGACTACATGCAAACTCTAAAAAAGCTGGGAGCTTTTTTATAAAAGAAATCTAACCACGGACGACCGCCAGGGATGGCGGAAGTGCCGAAACCGAAAGGAACATGTTTCGGCGTACACGGAGAACACAGAGGTTAAAAGAAATTAGTTTTGCGGCTAAAGTCTAATTTCCGGTAGTTATTTTCTCTGTGAGCTCCGTGCCCTCCGTGGTTAAATTATTTTTTTAATTACCCAACAGCCGGGCGGCCCACTGCATAGTAGTGGAAATCGTCTTTTGCCATGAACTCCGGCTCGTATAAATTACGGCCGTCGACCACCACCGGCTGTTTCATCAGCGACTTCATTTTCTGGAAATCCGGGCTGCGGAATTCATCCCATTCGGTGCAGATCACCAAGGCATCGGCACCTTCCAGCGCCTGGTACGCGCGCGGCGCGGCGATCAAATCCTCGCGTTCGCCGTAAATGCGCCTCGTTTCCTCCATCGCCACAGGATCGTAAGCCACCGCCGTTGCGCCCGCCTGCCACAACGCTTCCAACAAAACCCGGCTGGGCGCTTCACGCATATCGTCGGTGTTGGGCTTGAACGCCAAACCCCAGACCGCGATCCTGCGCCCTTTCAGGTCACCCTCAAAATGGTGTTGCAGTTTTTCAAACAGCCACTGCTTCTGGCGCTCGTTGACCGCTTCCACCGCCTTGAGGATTTCCGCGTGCCAGCCCACCTCGGTGGCGGTCGACGCCAGCGCCTTGACGTCCTTGGGGAAGCAGGAACCGCCATAACCGCAGCCGGGATAAATAAAATGATAACCTATCCGCGGATCGGAACCGATTCCCACACGGACCTTTTCGATGTCGGCTCCCAAACGTTCCGCCAGACAGGCCAGCTCGTTCATAAAACTGATCTTGGTGGCCAGCATCGCATTGGCGGCGTACTTGGTCAGCTCGGCCGAACGTATGTCCATCGACAGCAGCCTGTCATGATTGCGATTGAATGGTTTATACAACTGCTTCATGTAGTGGATGGCCTGCTCGCTTTCGGCGCCTACAATAATCCTGTCCGGCTTGGTGAAATCGTTTACCGCCGCGCCCTCTTTCAAAAATTCGGGATTGGAGACCACGTCAAACGGAATTTGCAACCCGCGCGCCTGCAACACGGAGGAGATTTTCTGCTTGACCTTGTCGGCGGTGCCGACCGGCACAGTGGACTTATCGACAACGATCCGGTATTCGTCCATATGCCGGCCGATGCTTTCCGCCACCGCCAGCACGTGGCGCAGATCCGCCGAACCGTCTTCGTCGGGTGGCGTGCCGACAGCGATAAACTGAAACAGACCGTGTGCCACACCTTTCGCAACATCGGTGGTAAAATCCAGGCGGCCTCCCGCCTGGTTGGCCAGCACCAGTTTCTCCAGGCCGGGCTCATAAATCGGAATGTCGCCCTGCTTTAGCCGCCTGATCTTTTCGGCGTCTATATCCACGCACAATACCGAATTTCCCGCCTGTGCCAGGCATGCGCCCGACACCAGCCCTACATAACCACTACCGAAAATCGTAACTCTCATTTTTTTGCATACCGTTTTGAAATTAAAATAAAAATCACTACTGTTGTTTGAATTCCTGCCGCACCAGATCCAGCAGGTTGCCGTAGGATTTCACGTCACGCAAGTCTGCGGGCAGGACTTCGGCGTCGCCGATAAAGAAACAGCGCCCGACGCCGGCGGCCCTCCCCGCCAAAATATCACTGGCTTTATCGCCGGCGATGAACGAAGCCTGCAAATCCAGCCCGTGATCGTTCGCGGCATCGAGAATCATCTTCGGACCGGGCTTTCGGTGGCCCGAATCCCGCTTATAGACTCCGACACCGTGAACCGGATGATCAGGGCAAAAATAAGTCCCGGTAATTGTCACACCTTCCTCAAGAAAGCGCCGCACCATCCAGTCGGTGAGGCGGTTAAAATCCGCTTCACTAAAGTAACCCCGCCCGATGCCGGACTGGTTGGTGACAATTATAATCCTGTACCCTAATGTTTCCAGCCGGCGGCAGGCTTCGAACACACCATCCAGGAACTCGAAATCCTCCGTTTTGTAAACATAATCCCTGTCGCGATTAATCACACCGTCACGGTCCAGAAATGCCGCTTTCGCACCTTGCACAGTTTGTCGTCCCGAATTATTCGCGTCCGAACAGGGTTGTTTCAATATAGCCGCAAATGATCTGTCCTATCATGATGTGGCACTCCTGAATACGGGCGGTGTCATTGGACGGTACGTTGATGCAGTAGTCGCACATGTTTTGTATGGCGCCGCCCCCGCCGGCCAATCCGACCGTTACGATGTTCATTTGCCTGGCTTTCTCGATCGCCGCCAGCACGTTCCTGGAATTGCCGGATGTGGTGATGCCGAAGAAAACATCGCCCGCACAACCGTTTGCCTCCACCTGCCTGGCAAACACCTGTTCATAACCGTAGTCGTTCGCGATGGCCGTTAACATCGATGTGTCCGTGGTCAGAGCAATAGCCGGCAGCCCCGGCCGGTCCAACTTGTAGCGGCCGACAATTTCCGCGGCGAGATGCTGGGCATCGCCGGCACTGCCGCCGTTACCGGCAAACAGAATTTTATTCCCGCCCTTGAGCGCCTCAAGACAGCGTTCGGCAACATTATGAATCGTTTCCAGCAACGGCTGGTTTTCTAAAATGGCCTGTTTTAAGACGACGGCTTGCCGAATATTTTCTTTTATAAAATCAAGCGATAACTTCACTGGTTGCTCCTTACGCGGCTCGGTACCCTTCTAGCAGGTAATGCCAGTCTCCGGAAGTAAAATGAAATGTTTCCTTTTGCCCGCCGAGCTTGTTCAACGAACGCAACAGTCGCTGCAAATTGCGTCGTCGCCAGTTGCGGATACGCTTTGAGAAAACGCCCGCGTGCATCCGGCCTCTGTCAAAATCGACCAGGAACGCATCGTCGCCGGCTAACAAAATGTTATGCGCATTGAGGTCGGCATGTTCGATGCCGGCATCATGAAACCGCCTGATGACGCGGCCGATCTTGCGCCATACCGCCTGTTCCTGGCGGCCGGCCGTCAACTGTTGCGCCAGCGAAACACCGGCGGCAATTCGATGAGTGATTAAATCGGCGGTGTAAAACATGCCGCTTTTGATAAGCCTGGCCGCAAAAGGTTTCGGCGCCGGCAATCCCCGCTCGTGCGCTGCCGCCAGCAAATGCCATTCCCGCCAGGGGCGGCTGTTGCCCAATCCGGTCCAAATATAGCGATCCTCCACCAATCCGGCCACCATGCCGCCGCGCCGATAATGGCGCAGCACATACTCACAATCCTGATGCTCAAAAAAAAACGCGGAGCCGCGCCCACGTGCTTCGCCTTTCAATTTTCCCCGTGCCCGCCAGTAAGTCTCGTCAAACCACTGCAACAACCGGCACGCGTCGAGCCCCTGCTCCACTTGGGTGGCCAGGGAAGCATCATATAGGATATGCTGCCCGGCATGCTCGATTTCCACAGGTTGTATGTTACGCATGTCGTTACCGCTTGCTGATCCGCCAGACTCGATCTGCGTTATCCGTCTCTCGGCGCTGGGCGATGTGAGTCACATGGTACCCGTCATACGTACTTTGCAGAGCGCCTGGCCGGCCTGCAACATCACCTGGATCATCGGCAGCCTGGAAGCGGGCCTGGTTGGGGATTTACCGGGTGTGGAGTTTATCATCTTTGACAAGGCAAAGGGATGGCGGGCTTTCCGGGAAGTGCGAACCACTTTGAAAAACCGGCGTTTCGATGTCCTGCTGCACATGCAGGTCGCCACCCGCGCCAGCCTGATCAGCCTGTTCGTCAAGGCGCCCCTGAAACTCGGGTTCGACAAGGCCAGAGCCCATGACCGCCAGTGGTTGTTTACCAATCAACGGATTGCCCCGAAACCGAACCAGCACGTGCTCGACGGATTTTTCGGCTTTATAGAAGCACTGGGTATTTATCAACGACAGCTTCACTGGGATATCCCTATCAGCGGAGATGACGCCGGATTTGCGGACCGGCATTTGCCCGACAACGACCCGTTGCTCGTCATCAACCCCTGCACCAGCCAGCGGGCGCGCAACTGGCGCAACTGGCCGGCGGAGCGATATGCCACGGTGGCCGATTACGCCTTCGAACGGCACGGCCTCCGGACCGTGCTGACCGGCGGCCCAAATTCACGGGAACGGCAAATGGCCGCCGATATCGGCACATATGTCCGACATCCTCTCATCGATCTTGTCGGCCGGACCTCTCTCAAGGAAATGCTGGCGGTGTTGCAACGCGCCGATATTGTCATTGCGCCGGATACCGGCCCCGCGCATATGGCCACTGCCGTCGGCACGCCCGTGGTCGGCTTGTACGCCAGTTCCAATCCGCTCCGTACCGGCCCTTACTTGAGTCAGCACTATGTTGTGAACAAGTATCCGGAAGCACTGCGCATGCATTCGGGGAAAACTGTCGAAACCGCCAAATGGGGGGAACGTGTCCGCCATCCCGCTGCGATGGAGTTAATTTCGGTGGATGACGTGAAAGCGATGCTGGATAAAGCCATCACCGACAAAAAAAACAATAAATAAATAGTCACGGAATCCACGGAAAAACACGGAAAGATTTAAAACTTTTTGTGAGAATAGAAATAAGAAAGGTCAAGAAGACGAAATGGTTCATTCCGCCTTTCTGTCATAGACAATTTTTTAGTTCCGTGTTTTTCTGTGGATTCCGTGGCAAAAAGTTTCCAAATTAAAGCCCTGCCGCTTTATAGACTTCGAGCGTTTTCTGAAAGTTGATTTCGGCGGAGTTTTTTTCGGCGGCCGCCAAGCCGTAGTCGCTCCACCGTTGGCGTAATGAAGGCTCAGTGAGAAACCGCTCCAGCTGCCGACTCAGGGAATCGGCATCCAGCTCATCGGGCACTTCGGCATAGGCTTCTTCCGGCAGCAGTTCCATGGCGCCGACCTGCCGGCTTGCAACCACCGGCAAGCCGCAAGCCATCGCCTCCTGCACGCTTTGGCCGAATTCCTCGAAGCGGGCCGGATGCACGTAAAGATCCAACGCATGATAATAAACTTCGATGTCCGGCCTCACCGGCAAGAACCGGATGTTTGCATCGACGCCGTGCTCTATCGCCAGCTTCTGGTACTTTTCCAGACTCGACGTCTTTCCCACCACCACCAGCGACGACCGCTTGCGGAGGCCCGCGGACAATCCTGCAAACGCCGCTATCGCCAGATCGACACCGCGCTTTCTAAAATCGCCGGAGGTAATCAACCCGACCAGCAAATGATCGCCGGAAATCCCCAGATCCCGGCGGACGGGCTCACGCAAACTGTTGCGATGCGCATCATCGAAGCGTCCGGTATGATAGCCGGGATATATGACTTTGATTTTTTCTCCCGGCACGGAATAGCGCCTGATCAGATCGCTTCGCATTAATTTCGAATTGGCGATGCAGAACTTGAAAGTTTGTTGCCGCAGAACTTTATCCTGAATCAGCGCGGTTGTATCCGGGTTGATCAATGGCTGTTTATGCATTTTCTCATGGGCTTGATGCGCGCAATTGTGCAGACTTAACACATCCTGATAAAAATTGTGACCGTGGCCGGCAACGAAATCGTAATCCCGCCTGGCCTTTTTATCCGCCTGCCGCGCGAACCAGCTTGAACGCCACCTTTTAAAGAAAGGCAAACGCCGCACCTTCACCAGATTTTCCGGAGGCAGAGTAATTCGATTACAGTCGAATCTCTCCGCGATCAGATCGACACGGAAACCCATGCCCGACAAAAATGCGGCATGATCAATGATCGTGTTTGGCGTACCGGACAAACCGGCGATGTTTCTGTAAATAATGGCTATCCGCTTCATCGGCGTCACTGCCCCCGTCCGCGATCATCGCAATATCGATTCAAAACGCCAAGCACTTTATCAACATGTCTGCCAAAATCAAACTTCCTGTCGATCTCGGTCAAGCCGTTGCCGCTTAACCGCCGAAATTCGCCGGGTTCTTCCACGATGCGCAACACCGCGGCTGCCATCTCTGCCGGATCCACCAACATAGGCGCGCCTATCGAATCCTGTTTCGGATAATATACAAAGGCCGGTAATTCACGGGCATTACCGCCCAGATCATTGTAATCCCGCACAGGCAACTCCGGCTGCAAACAAATGCCCGTCACGCCGTCACTCACGGCTTCGGGCAGTCCATCGATATTAGCGGCGATGACCGGGCAACCAAAGGCGGCGGCTTCGATACATACCAGACCAAACGGCTCTCTCAATGCCGGATGGAGCAAACAGTCGATGTGGCGATAAAATCCGGTCATGTCCTTTACGACACCGTGCCAAACGACTTCCTCGTCAATATCCAACCTTTTCGCCAGCGCCTTCAACGAGGTTTCCAGCCCCCCGCCTCCGGCAACATGCAGTTCAACATCCACCCCTTGTTTCTTAAGTATGCCAACCGCATGCAGCACCAACGGAACGCCTTTAATGTCGAGCAACCTCCCGGCAAATCCCAGGCGAATTTTTCTGTTATGCGGCGATACCCTGACCTCCGCAGCCCCCCCACTTTGGCGCCTCAATCCCGGGCGCAGGGCATTCAAGCAAACCTCAATATCAGCCATGCATTCCCAGCGCAGTTGCAACATCCGTTTTGCCGCAAAGGAGTTGGCGATAATGCTGTCAGCGCTTTGATAAAATTCCCGCCGCAACGCCTCGTCGCCTTCAAACCAGCCCGCACCGTGTTCCCAGTATAACCAGGGCCGCCCCCGCAACGCCGCGACAAACTGCCTGCTGCGTACCGGCCGGTTCCATATCAAAGCTAACGCCGGAGCGCGGCGGGCAACAATTCCTTCAAGCCGCTTACGCCGGAATAACCGCGGTTTTGAAGGCAACTTAACGCCGTGGAAATACTTCTCATGATCGAGTGCCGCAATGTTTCGAATTTCATCCCTGATTAGCGGGTGCACGTCGGACCCGGCGGCGACCACCGAATGGCGCCAGGCCGGCGAGGCTTCGCTCGCATAAGCCAGGAATTCGGCACAGTGCCGTTCCACCCCGCCGGGATGACCAAGGCTGACATAGTGCATTAAATGATTAATGCGATTTCCTCTATGAAATATTGATCACACCGGTTGACTGAACCGACTGTATGACGTCGGATACCGTGATTTCTTTCAAACAACGGTAATGCCCATAAGGACATTGCCTCTGAAAGCAAGGGCTGCAATCTATACCCCTGTACATGACAATCGCACGGTCTGAAAGCGGCGGCGTATAGGCGGGGCTGGAAGAACCGTAGATTGCGACCACCGGACAATTCACGGCCGCGGCAATATGCATCAGGCCCGAATCGTTGCTGACGGCCAGCCGGGTATGGGCAATCAAATCCACCGCATCGGGCAACGTGGTCCTGCCGCACAGATTCACGCCTTTGCCGCCGGCTAACCGGACAATGTTGTCGGCCGTTTCCCTGTCCTTTGAAGATCCCAACAACCACGATTGCACGCCTTGCCTGGCAAACCTCTTGACCAGTTCGGCATAATATTCTACCGGCCATTGTTTCGCGGGCCCGTATTCGGCACCCGGCATAATGCTGATCGCGGGCCCATCCCCGTCCAGCCCCAGTGCATCGATCTTTTCCGCCTGATTGACCGTGTCCACTTTCAACCCGGGCCTGGGACAAACATCCCCAAAATCCTGTCCGGGTGCCGCATCGGCGGGCAACCCCAGGGCAACGAAGCGTTTGACAGTTTGATCCAGTACCGCAGGCATTTTCCGCAAGTCGTTGATCAACCCGTAACGATATTCTCCGCGGTAACCGGTTCGCACGGGCACACGGGCAAAAAACGGCAGTAAAGCCGATTTGAGTGAACGCGGCAGTATGATCGCCTGCCGGTAATCAATCTTTCGCAACGCCCTGCCCGCCTGCAGCCGCTGCCTCAGTCTGAGTTCGCCGTGACCGATCGAAAGTCCGATGCCTTGACGGACTTCCGGCATGCGGGCAATCAACGGCAACGACCAATCCGGGGCTACAACGTCGATTTTAATGTCGGACTCTCGCTGCTTGAGATAAATAAAGAGACTTTGCGCCATCACCATGTCGCCAACCCAGGAAGGGCCGACAACAAGAATATTTTTCGAAGGCAGGGATCCGGACACAACCGTAAATTATTCAGCCCTGCGCGTGCCCGGCCAGCCATTCCAAATATAAAGGCACGGCCTGCTCGACCGTCTTGAAGTCTCCGGCATATCCCGCGCTGCGCAACAGCGAGATATCGGCCTGGGTAAAACTTTGATAGCGGCCGCGCAATTTTTCGGGAAATTGAATGTAGTCGACCTTACCGTGCCCGAAATAGGCTTTTACGGCATCGGCAACATCATTGAAGGTCTGACTGCGACCGGTACCGACATTGAAGATGCCCGAAACCTGCGGGTTTTGCATAAACCAGAGATTGACGTCCACGACATCGCCGACATAAACGAAATCACGCCGTTGTTCGCCTGGACCGTAACCGTCGGAACCTTCGAACAGCTTGATGTTTTCGCCACGCAACTGCTGCCGATGAAAATGGTAGGCCACGCTGGCCATGCTCCCCTTGTGCTGCTCACGCGGGCCGTAGACGTTAAAGTATCGCAGCCCTATTATCTGCGACTTCGCTTCCGGTAAACGGGCGCGCACGTACTGGTCAAACAGGAATTTCGAGTAACCGTAAAGATTCAAGGGCTTTTCGTATTGGCGCTCTTCCTTGAATATTCTGCCGCCGCCGTACACCGAGGCCGACGATGCATAAATAAACGGAACCTCGTGATCCAAACAAAAATGCAGCAGCCGCTTGGAATAATCATAGTTCGCCGACATCATCAACCGCCCGTTCCACTCCGTGGTGGATGAACAGGCACCCTGATGAAAAACGGCTTCCGCCCGCCCGGCCAGCGCCTGGTTCGAATCGAGAGCCGCCAGAAAGTCGTCTTTATCCAAATAATCGTCAATTTCACAATCGGCGAGATTGACGAACTTGGTGCCGTCGGAAAGATCGTCAACCACGATGATATCCGTCCGGCCCTGCTCGTTCAGGGTTTTCACCAAATTACTGCCGATAAACCCGGCGCCGCCCGTTACTATGATCATGTCGCAACCAGCCTTATACGGTTTTCCGAATAGCGTTGATAATGGATGTGGTCGAACAACCGTCAAGGTATGGCAGAATGACAACTTCGCCGCCCCGCTGTTTGACGCTGTCCGCGCCAACAACCCGGTCCATGCTGTAATCACCGCCCTTGACCAGCACGTCGGGCGCGATGTGTTCGATTATTTCGGCGGGAGTATCCTGCGCGAAAGACACCACCCAGTCCACGCTTTCCAGCGCCGACAACACCGCCATACGCTGCATCAGCGGATTGACGGGCCGCTCCGGGCCCTTGAGCCGTTTTACCGAAGCATCGTCGTTAACCGCCACGATCAGCCTGTCGCCCAACGCCCTGGCCTGGGAAAGATACGCGGCATGGCCGGCATGCAGTATGTCGAAACAGCCGTTGGTCATCACGATGCGCTCGCCCGCGGCCCGGGCGATTTTCACCAGCTCCAGTAATTCATCAAACTCCACGACCCCCCGCCGCAACGATTCATGACTCAACATGGCGCTCTGCAATTCACGCACGCTGGCGGTGGCAGTGCCCAGCTTGCCGACCACGATGCCCGCGGCCAGGTTCGCCAACGACGTTGCGTCTTCGAATTCGAGACCGGCCGCCAGCGAAGCGGCCAACACGGCGATGACGGTATCTCCCGCGCCGGTGACATCGAACACTTCCCGCGCGTGCGTCGACAATTGCAGAGGCTCGCGGTTTTTCCTGAGCAACAGCATCCCCTTCTCGCTGCGGGTTATGAGTAACGCGTCCAGCATCAGCGTCTCCATCAACCGTTGCCCCTTGATTGTCAAATCGTTTTCATTGACGCATACGCCCGCCACCGCTTCGAACTCGGCCTGGTTCGGCGTGATCGCCGTTGCCTGGCGATAGCGCGTGAAATCCGCACCTTTCGGATCCACCAGCACCGGCTTGCCAGCCTCGCGGGCGAGTCGAATTAAATTGGCGGTATCCGCCAACGTGCCCTTGCCGTAGTCGGACAATACAACCAGATCATGTTCGGCAACGAGCCGGGTGTAAACTTTCAGCAGCCTGTCATGTTCCGCGGCGGCGAACCCGTCTTCAAAATCGAGCCTGATCAACTGTTGATGCCGGCTGATAATGCGCAGCTTGGTGACGGTTGCGTGTTCGCTCACCGACAGAAAGCGGCAATCGACGTTCCGCGCGGCCAACTGCCGCTCGAGGACGCTTGCAGGTTCGTCGTCGCCCACCCAGCCCAACACGGTGGCCTTGGCCCCCAAATCCGAGATATTCAACGCCACGTTGCCGGCGCCGCCCGGCCGCTCTTCCGTCGCCTGGATATTAACCACAGGAACCGGCGCTTCCGGAGAAATCCGTGAAGTGGGGCCGTGCCAATAACGATCCAGCATGATATCGCCGACCACCAGCACTTTGCTTTTCGAAAAATCCGGAATATCGATCTTCATATCAATGGATAAAACCCAAAATCAACATTGCCCCGCCCGTCCCGAATCCGCCGGCGTCTTCAGCACGGACAGGTATAAGTCATAATAGCATTGCGCCACTCGCTCGGGCGAGTATCTGGCGATGCTGGCGAAACCGGCGGCCGCGCAACGGTCGCGCAGCGCTTTATCAAGATACATTTTCTCAATGGCCCCGGCCAGCGCCACCGATTGATTGGCCGGCACCAACAATCCGTTTTCCCCGTCCTGGATAACATCGAGAATACCCCCCACACCGCTGGCGACGATAGGTTTGGCATGCTGCATAACATCCAGCAGGCTGGAACCCAAGCCCTCCTCCAATGACGGAAACACGAACAAATCGAAAACATTGATCCAGTTGCCCACATCCTCGACGAACCCCACAAACTCGACATTCTCAAGATCGGACGCCAGCCGCTTGAGCAATCCCTCGTCCCTGCCGGTCCCCAGAAGCAACACCTTCATATCGGTGTATTTCGCATTCAACAGCCTCATGGCCCTGATCAGCACCGCCTGCCCCTTATGCGGATTCACCAGCGCGCCGATATGGCCGATAACGAAATAGCCGGAATAACGTTGAGACAGCTGTTTCACCTTCTCCCAATCAACGGCCAGACTGGCATACATCGAGGGAATTACATCGACAGGAATTGCAGGCATAAGTTTATGGATGCTGTCGCGAACCGCGCTGGATAAGGCCACGACTTTTGAGGCATTGCGATAAACCGCCCGGGTAAACATTCTGTTTTTGGATGTCCTGCTGATCCGCCGTGTCATTAAATAAGGCGTACGCCGCAACAGATAATTCAGCAACGACCACTGCGCCGCCTTGGCGTCGTGCGCATGCAGCAGATCGGGCTGATATTGCTCGACCGATGACAAATAAGCCATGTACGGCTTTCTTACCCTGAAAGAGGTGAAATTCGGTATCTCCGCGAGCTTGTCGTGCAACGGCGAATCGTAACGCGCCACCAAACATTGCTCGACATCCAGGCGGGCCAACGCCTCAATCAACAACTGTGTCTGTCGCTCGCCCCCCCGGAATCCCTTGGCCAAATTGACATGGCATATT